>CAYXVM010000005.1:0-23084 GCA_964468465.1 uncultured Clostridium sp. | reverse complement strand
GGGTTCTGTATTCGTTCATTTTTTCAATGCCAATCATCCAGCCAACCTCGTAGAAGAAGGTGTTGCAGGATTCATCAATTGCGGCAACAACATTGACATTGCGGTTATCGTGGTGCTGTTCGCATTTGAAATGCTGATTCAGATAGGTGTAAGAGCCCGAGCAGTAGATTCTTGTTGATTCGTCGATTGCTTCGCTCTCAAGGGCGGCAATTGCAACCGAAGGTTTCATCGTCGAGCCTGTAGCATAGGTTGAGAGCAGGGCTCTGTTCCAAAGGGGCGAGCCGGGCGCTTCGTTGAGAGCCTGGGCATTTTCGCTGTAGGTTGAAATATCATATGACGGGTAGGTGGCGCAGGCAAGAATTGAACCGTCTTTGCAGTTTATAACAACAGCTGCGCCTGCGTTTTCAACCATGTTGCCCTTGGTGCCTGCATAGTCAAGCAGAGCGCTTTCAAGAGAATCCTGAGAAACCTTCTGCAAGCCCGAGTCGAGGGTCAGAACAACGGCGTTGCCCTGAATCGGGTTGGTCGTGACCTCGGTTGAACGGTTGCCCTCGCCGTCGATATAAACGGTCGCTTCGCCGTCGGTTCCTTTAAGATATTTTTCCATGGCAAGCTCAATGCCGCTCTTGCCGATTGTGTCGGTGATTTTATAGCCGTCATCTTTTCGCTCTTTGTATTCATCGGCGTCGATTGCTCCGACTCTGCCGAGAATGTGGGGAGCAAGAGTGCCGTCGGTATATTTTCTCACGGGAACGACCTGAACATCAACTCCGACAAAAAAGTCGCTGTTTTCCTTGATTTTTGCAACTATTTCGTCGGGAACATTGAGCGCAAAGGTGTAAGGATTGCCGATTTTGAAATAAATTCTGTCCATTTCATAGCAGACCGAAGCAATTTTGCGGGCGTCCTCGGCAGAGTATTCCTGCAAATCGTAGCGGTCAATGAGAGCGTCAAAACAGTTCTGAGCAGTGGCATATTCATTGAGGTTGAGCATTGAGGGGCTTTTCATTTCCTCAACGAGCTTTTCACTGTCCGCCTTATAGGTTATTGCGCCGGCTCCGTCAAAAGCGAGCGGCAGATTGTCAATCCATTCAAGGGAGTTGCTCTCAAAAAGCTTTATAAGGCTGAAAATTATCTGATTTCTCTGCTGCTGCTTTGATTCCGAGGGGAAATATGCGCTGTCAAAGATAATGGAATAGCATTGGTCGTTGTAGACAAGCGGCTTTCCGTTGCAGTCAACGATTTCGCCCCTTGCGGCGGGAATCGCCGCGGTCAGCTGTTCAACCGATGAGCTTGCGGCGGCGTATTCTGCTCCGTCAACAAGCTGTATTTTAACAAGGTCAAAGCTGAAAAAAACAAAAAAGGCAAGGATAACGCAAAGAGCGGCAATCTGCCTTTTTTTTGTGATTTTTGCGTGCATGTCCATGCCTCCTTCTGTAAGATAATATTCTGTGCTTATTCCTCGGAAAATTTCTTTTCAATTGCACGGACCATGAGGAAGAAAACGGGTGAAAGAGCCACCGTATAGAGAAAGCTCGGCAGATAGTAGCGGCAAAGCATGTATCCCGCGCTGTCAAGCCCCGGAATGATAAAGTTGAAAAGCCAGTAGCCCAGAACATAAATTGCGCTGAACAATGCCGAAAGAATAGCCGAGGTGAAAATATTGTTTCTCATAATCGTATTTATGAGCGTTCCGCAGATGAAGCCCACCGCCGTTAAATACAGCGCATTGAAGCTTGCGCCCGAGGCAAAAACGTCCCAGAGTGCGCCTGCAAAAAGCCCGAGCAGCATTCCGCAGATATCCCGCTCATACATTGCGGCGCACACAACGCAGGGAATAAGCAACAAAGCCCTGACGCCGAATATCTGCGGGAAGAAGCCGTCCGTGTTCTGAAGAACGGACAGCAAAAGCAGCATCAGCGCAAGGCAAAGCCTGCGAAGTATTATCTTTTTGCGGTGTGTCTCAATAATCATATTGTTCTGAAACGGGGGCTGTCGCACTAAGCGAAGACCAAAAGAAACTGTCATAACAGAGAATGGCTTATATTGGATACTCAACCGGTGTAAATCATTAAAATTCCATTTTTAACTTTAAAATTAAATATTTTATGTTTCTTTTTAGCCGTTTTTTCCGATTTGGCGTATCGCATACGCCGGGCATCGGAAGAAAACGGCTTCTTCATCTTATTGCGCCAACCCCGGTAATTTTTTATTATTTATTCTGTCATCTGACCGTCAAAATCGGTGATGATAAAAACATCGGTAATTTCCGAAAAGTCAACGCCCGGCTCAATAATTGCGCTTGCAGAGATATCAACCGTGCCGTCAACAACATCAACAATGTTGCCGATTATCAGATCACGGGGGAAGATTCCGCCGACGCCCGAGGTGCAGACGATTCCGCCGACCGTTACCGCCGTTGAGGAAGAAAGGCCGGGCATGTGGCAATGCCCCTCCTTGCTCAGGGCAACGGTTGAGGTGACGAAGCCCATGTCTCTGGTTCTGACCTCATATGCGCTGACATTAACCTTGGGGTTAAGTATTGTGCTGACCGTGCATTGAGTCGGAGTTACCGATTCAACAACGCCGACAAGGTATTTGCCGTAGATAACAGGGTCGTTAACGCTGATTCCGTTGGCTGAGCCTTTGTTCAGCGTGAACGAGCTGAGATTATCGGCGGCGTTTCTGCCGATTATTGCCGCTTCGGCAAAAACATAGTCGGAATGCTCCTCTTTTATTCCGAGAAACTCCTGATAGAAACGGTTTTTGTTCTTAATCTGCTCATAGTCAACAAGCTGTTCGGTGAGCGAATCTATTTTCTTGTTAAGCTCGTCAACCTGCTTTTGCAGGGTTGATGATGACTTAAAAGAAATCGGAAGCTTCGAGAATTCGGAGGCGGCGTAGGAAGCGAGGCGGGAAACAGGGCCGAAAACGACGCTTGTTACGCTCGTCAGCGGAGAAGAACCGCTTCTTGAAGCAACGGCAAACACCGAGCCTGCCAGCAGAGCGGCAACAATAACCGCAAATATTTTAAATGCCGTGCTTTTGAAAAAGCGGAACATCGTTGAGCATTCTCCTTAATCAGATGTATTTTTTGTTGCCGGTTACATTCAGAGAATCGTTTTCAAGGCAGATGCCCGTGCCGTCAGCAACGCAGTCAAGCGGATTTGCGGCAACAAGAACGGGAATCTTTGTTTCTGCCGCGATGAGCTTGTCAAGCCCTCTGAGCAGAGCTCCGCCGCCCGTGAGCATAATGCCGTGGTCGATGATGTCGGCGGCAAGCTCGGGGGGAGTTTTCTCAAGAGTTGATTTAACGGAATCAACAATCTGAGCAACGGGGTCAGCCATGGCTTCACGGATTTCTTCGCTGGTAACATCAACATTCTTCGGCAGACCGTCCATGAGGTTTCTGCCCTTGATGTTGATTGTTCCCTCTCCGTCATAGGGATAAGCCGAGCCAATCTTGATTTTAATATCCTCGGCGGTTCTTTCGCCGATAAGAAGATTATATTTTTTCTTGATGTAAGAAATGATTGCTTCGTCGAAATTATCGCCCGCAACTCTTGCCGAATTTGCGGTAACAACATCGCCGAGAGAGATAACGGCAACCTCGCTTGTTCCGCCGCCGATGTCAACAACCATGCTGCCGGTTGCTTCGCTGACGGGCAGACCTGCGCCGATTGCGGCCGCCATCGGTTCTTCAATCAGGCTGACATATTTTGCGCCTGCGCTCTTGGCGGCGTCATAAACAGCCTTTCTTTCAACCTCGGTAACGCCCGAGGGGATGCAGATGAGAACTCTGATGCGTGAAAACGGAGTGCGCTTCGTTGTTCTCTTGATGAAAGCGGCAATCATTTCTGCCGTTATTTCAAAGTCGGCAATGACGCCGTCTTTAAGGGGACGGACTGCGGTTATCGAGCCGGGAGTTCTGCCGATCATCTCCTTGGCTTCCATGCCGACGGCAACAACTCTGGGCGGGTTGCTTTTCTGGTCAACGGCAACAACCGAGGGTTCACGGATAACAATGCCTTTGCCCTTGACGAAAACAAGGGTATTGGCGGTTCCTAAATCAATACCTATATCTTGTGTAAACAGCATTTCTCATTATCTCCTTAGAAAAACTTAAATAAACTCGATTGTGCTGAGGATTTTTGTGAAATCATCAATGCTTCCGGAAAGATCTCTGTCTGAGGTTATTGAGCAGACATAAGCGTTGTTGCCCTCCTCAAAATAGATGAAACCTGCATAGCTTGCCGCACCCGTTCCGTTATCGGGAACAAAAAGAGACTGGAACTGCGCCGAGGGAATGGCATCGCTGATTTTGATTCCCTTTGTTTCATAAACAGCGTCGGGATACTGAGCAACGGCGGCATCAATCAGACCGGTTTTTGTATGCTCTGCAAGCTTGTCTGCCGATTCGTCCTTATGAGTTGCAATTCTCAGAACATCTTTTGTTCCGCTTCTCTTGATAGAAAGATCGCTGAAGCTGATGCTGTCCTCCCAGCCGTTGGGAATATTGATGGCGAAGGTGGGGCATTCGATTCTGTTGCCGACAACGAGAGCATATTCAAGGGCAACACGGTTTGTCTGATATTCGCCGTTGTCGCCTTTAACATTTTTGCCGTCTTCGTCGGTAACAAGAACAATAAGGTTGCCCGCTTCGTCTCTGACTAATCCGCCGTCCGCTTTCGTGACAGCGGCATAGCCCTCTCCGCCTGCGGCGGTATTGATATACTGGCCGCCCTTGAGCTTAGCCTTGCAGGAGGTGAAGCAAGTGAGAACAACCAAAAGAGTGATAATAAGTGCAAAATACTTTTTCATGGTTCAAAATCCTTTCATCCGAACGCCGCTCAGCCGTTGAGAGCCTTGAAAGCGTCTTTATTATTCTTGTAAAGAGTTTTGTAAATTTCGTAGTTGCGGTCATAAACCGCTTTGTTTTTGGGGTTGGGAACGAAGGTTTTCTTTGCGGGGATAAGTCTCTTTGCGTGAGAAACATCTTCAAGAACTCCGAGACCGACCGCCATGATGACCGCCGCACCGACTGCGCCGACATTCTGCGGGCTGTCAACGGTTTCAACCGTTCTGTCGGTAATATCGGCAAGAATCTGGCAGGTTACATCGGAAAGAGCGCCGCCGCCGACAAAGCGGACGACATTTGAAGTCTTTATCTTCTTATCCTCGGTTTCAAGGAACCAGCGCATATGGAAGCATACGCCCTCGATAACCGAGCGAATAAGTTCCGTTTTGCCGACATCAAGGCTGACATTAAAGAACATTCCTCTTGCATTCGGATCCTCGAACGGACAGCGGTTGCCGTGAAGCCACGGAGTGAAAATAACTCCGCCGCTGCCTGCGGGGATTTCATCGATTACCTTTGAAAGATAATCGTAAAGGTTGGTGTAAACCGTTTCGGGCGATTCTGCAACATGGGTCTTTTTAAGGAAAATACCGATTTCGTCAAGTGCAAGATGATCCTTGACCCATTCAAGGCATTTGCCCGCCGTTTCAAGCTCCGCAAAATAATTGTAGCGCCCTTTGTCTGCGCCGAGAACTGCGGCAATCATTGAGGAAGCGTCAACAACGCTCTTGTCAACAACGGTTGAAACCCAGCCGGAAGTGCCGTTATAAATATGAGTTTCACCGAGCTCAACGCTGCCTGCGCCAACGCCGATAAGAGAAGCGTCTCCGCCGCCGCCGAAAACAGCCGTGCCGACTTCAAGGCCAAGCTCTGCCGCCGCTTCGGGGGTAAGCCCGCCGACCTTGTCGGTGCATTCAATGATTTCAGGCAGGTGGTCGGGGTTAACATTGAGGAGCTTGCACATCGTTTTGCTCCAATCCTCGTGACCCTTGCGGATATCATAAAGGAGGGTTGCAAAAGCGGAGTCTCTTGTCATAATGAATCTGCCCGTCATGCGGCAGATTATGTATTCCTTGACATCGAGCCATTTGTAAACTCTCTTGAAGTTTTCGGGTTCATTGTCTCTGACCCAATTATATTTCCAGACGGGGTCTTTAACGCTAAGAGCCGCCGCGCCCGTTATGAGCAGGGAGGGAATAAGCTTCGTAACATTTGCGCCCGCAACTTTAAAGCCGTTTGCAATGCCCTCTTTGAGCTGCTTTCTTGCTCTCTGATCCATGTAGCTGAACGCTCTGTGAACGGGCTTGCCGTCTTTGTCAACGAGCACAAGACCCTGCATCTGGGAGCAGAAAGAAATGCCCTCAATCTGTTTGGGCGAAATGCTGCACTCGGAAAAAACTTTTTTGGTTGTTGAGCATATGGCGCTCCACCATTCCTCGGGCTCCTGCTCTGCGCCGCCGTCGGGCAAGGTGTAGAGATTATAGCCCTCCATTGCCGCACTGATGAGCGTTATTTCTTTGTCAATCTCAAACAGGCAGGTTTTAACTCCGGTTGTTCCTATGTCATAGGAAATAACATATTTTTTGCTCATTTTTTTCCTCCTGAAGCCATGATGCGGAGCATCACTATGATTATAGCCCCTGAGGGCTGCTGATTCAATTAATATACTGTGAAGAAACGGTTACAATTCGGTAAAAAACCGAAACAAAAAGCATTTAAAGCGTCTCTGACGGCAGCTTGCAGCAGTCAACCCAGCGCTCAGCACCCGAAAATTCGGCAAGCTCATCACAGCTGAGTTCAATTGCGCTGTTTGCGCTGCCTGCCGCAGGATAAACCGTTTCAAATCTTCGCAGAGATTCGTCAAGATAAACCGGAACTCCGGGATTGACGGCAAACGGGCAAACGCCGCCGACGGGATGGCCGACGAGCGAGAGCTCATCCTCTGCGGAAAGCATTTTCGCCTTGATACCGAAGGTTTCTTTGAATTTGCGGTTATCAACCTTTGCATCGCCTGCGGCAACAACGAGCAGAGCACCGTCGGAAGTTTTGAACGAAAGCGTTTTTGCGATTCTTGCGGGGATAACTCCGAGCACGGCGGCGGCAAGCTCAACGGTTGCCGAGGAGGTTGAAAATTCAAGGATTCTGTCTCCGACTCCGAAGCCGTCAAGATATTTCCTGACTGTCTCAACGGACATGTTATCATTCCCTTACGATTTAATCAGATTGACCGCCCGAACCGGCAGGAAAGTCAAAATCAAAGCAATTATACACTATTACCCTATTATAAAACTATTATAATGGCTTTTTGTCTGAATTACAAGAGAAAAATATAATTTTATTACATTAGATGTTCAATTTTTCCGTTAAACGATGTTTGATAGGAAATATGAGCATATGAATATTATTCGCCTGCGGTGAATTGGTTCGTCGGGGACGCCGAACCCTACGGTTTTTCCGTGAATTTGTTTGTTTTCATACAGCAACCGTAGGGGACGGGTCGCCCGTCCCGAATAAGAATTGAGCCGTTATTTATTATTTTCTCGGAACGCCGAGGACGGCGTTCCCTACAGAATATTGCGTGTTTTCAGATAGAATCGTTTATCCGTCAGTATATCAATCCTCCGTCACGGCTTTCACCGTGCCACCTCCTTTTCAAAGGAGGCCAACTAAGCAGCAACCTATTGCTTGGGCTCCTTTGGCAAAGGAGCTGCCCGTAGGGCTGAGGATTGGCAAGGATATTTAATAATCAAGATTCACGGACAGCCGCAAGGGCTGTCCCTACAAATTGGAATTTGACGGTTCGTATGACATACTCCGTCAAACCCTGTAGGGGAGGCGTTTCGCCTCCCGCGGGACGGGGAACCCGTCCCCTACAAAGAAAAATAAACAGAACCGTAAATTGGAATATTTATTGTTGCCAAAAAGATATAAAAACAGGCTGTCGGCAAACCTCTGTGAGGTCGGCTGACAGCCTGCATATTTTTTAACTATTCGGATTTACTCAGGTCAGATGCTGACGGTGTAGTCAACGGCTGCCTTGAGGTTCTTGAGGTTTGCGGAGATGCCGAGCTTAGCCTTTGCATCGCCGACAAAGATCTTAACAAGATAGTGCCATGTGCCGCCGGTTACCATGCCGGTGCTCTCATTGATTGTGCACTTGATATAAGCGTTTGTGTAGGTAAGCTTAACGGTATCCTTTCCTTCGGTTATCTCTGCGCCGAGTTCGGAAAGAGCCTTGTCGATGTTGCCGAGAGTGCCGATACCTCTGCCAACGGGGCCTTCAGTTGATTCAACTTTGGGGCCGTCTGTCTGATCCTTAAGCTGGATAACGATGGTTGTAACACCGTTCTTTGAGCTTGCCTGAGCCTTGGTAACATCGGAAGCCTTGAGCATGCCCTTGCCGGGGATGTAGTCGGTCTCAACGGAGTTCTTTGCAAGAGCCTTTTCGGCTGCGGGTGAAAGGAACTGAAGAATAGTTCCGATAGCACCGTCGCCGGTGATTTCGCCGTCAAGCTTCATTGTTGAATGACCCTTGGGAGCCTTTTTGCTGTCGTTGGTCTTTTTAACTGCTGCATTGTAATATGCAACAACTTCTTCAGCGTTAGTTGAGTTGAGGCCTGCGGAGGGAGCGGTTGTGCTCTCAGCGGCTGTGGTTGATTCGCCGGCAGCAGCAGTTGTATCCTCAGCAGCGGGAGCTGTTGTTGCGTCTGCGGGAGCTGCAGTTGTGTCCTCAGCGGCAGGAGCTGCAGTTGTGTCCTCAGCGGGAGCAGCGGTGGTGTCGTCTTCAAAATCTGCGAAAAGGTCTGTTGTGGTTGTGGTTGTGTCGTCTTCTGTTTTTCCGCCGCAAGCAGCAAAAGCAAATACCATTACGGCGGCAAGGAGAAGTGCGAGAATTTTTTTCATGTTTTTTTCCTCCTGAGATATGTGTTGTTTTTTTGCACAGTTTTCTAACAGAAACCGTGACTTTCTTAATATAAAAATACCGCATAACGGGCGATTTGTCAAGTGAAAAAGCAAAATTAACAATTCAAAAATTCGGGCAATTTATTATAAATGTTTACATTTTATTAATATTTAAGGGTGACAGAAACAAAAAAATATGATATAATTACATCTAATATATAATGGAGGATTGTGCAGTATGTCGCTTAAAAAGTTTGTTTCCTGGAATGTCAACGGAATCCGGGCCTGTCTCTCAAAGGATTTTTATCAGAGCTTCGCATCCCTTGACGCCGATATTTTCTGCTTGCAGGAAACAAAGGTTCAGCAGGGTCAGACGGAGCTTGACCTGCCGGGCTATCATCAGTTCTGGAACTACGCCGAGAAAAAGGGCTATTCGGGCACGGCAGTTTTCACAAAAGAAGAACCGCTTTCGGTTTCATACGGTCTCGGCATTCCCGGGCATGACACCGAGGGCAGAGTCATAACCCTTGAATTTGAAAATTATTATTTTATCACCGTCTATGTTCCGAATTCCCGTGACGGCCTTGTTCGCCTTGACTACCGCATGGAGTGGGAGGACGCTTTCAGAGAATATATTTGCCGCCTTGACGAAAAAAAGCCCGTCATTTTCTGCGGCGATCTGAATGTTGCTCACAAAGAAATCGACCTTAAAAATCCCAAAACCAACCGCAAAAATCCCGGTTTTACCGATGAAGAAAGAGCAAAATTTTCCGAAATGCTTGAAAGCGGCTTTATTGATTCTTTCCGATTCTTTTATCCCGACCTTGAAAATGTCTACAGCTGGTGGTCATACCGTTTTTCGGCAAGGGCAAAGAACGCAGGCTGGAGAATCGATTATTTTATCGTTTCGGAAAAGCTTCGGGATAATCTCAGAGGTGCAAAAATCCACAATGAAATATTCGGCTCGGACCATTGCCCGGTCGAGCTTCAAATAGAGTTGTAATATAAGGAGGAAACAGGCTTTGAATTCAAAAGGACTGAAAATTCTGACGGGCGTGCTCGCCGCCGTCGCAGTTATCAGCGCAGCGGTGTTTATATTTTCAAGGAGCGGAGACGAAGCTCCGCTGACCCCAAAAGAGCCTTTGCCGATGGCTTATTCCTATGAAAACAGCGAATACACAAAGGCACTCTCCGTCAAGGGCGCAAACGGCGAAATTTATCTGCCTGCAGGCGTTGAAAATGTTTATTTTACCGCTTCTCTGAGCGGCGAAATCAATTTTTATGAATATTCGGGCGGCTCAATGATTCCGTCATCCGCTGAAAAAAAGCAGATAAAAACGAATCTCAAAGCAACCTACGAAACCATTCCCGTAACGGTAAATTATATTGAAAAGGGCGGCAGAATATGCGGTTTTGGCGTTTTCACCTCGGATATGAGCGCCGATGTTGATGTTTACGCCTATGCTTTTGTCAAGCTCACCGAAAAGCCCTCGGGCTACGGCGACGGCTATCTTCTGCTTGCCGATTTTGACAAGGATAATTTCTATAAAGCGGATAAAATCTATTCCGAAATCTACAATTTCAATCTTTCAAACGGTTCCGCTTCAACCTATGTTTCAAACAACACCCGCCTTATCGACAAAAACGGCTCGTTCAGGCAGGATTGGACAATGCTGACCGATGATTTTATCGCAAATCTCGGCGGAAAGAAATATTTCATTTCTTCCCGCTATTATAATCAAAGCGAAAAAGGCAAAAGAGCCGATATTATGGTTCTCTCGAATGCCTACCGCCCCGAAATCGTTGTTGAGGATATCCTCGGTCTTTGGTTTGTCAGCGATTCAAACGGAATGCATTATCTCAGAAAGACCGACAGCGGCTTTGCGAACATTCTCAGAAACGGCTCGGAGGAAAGGGTTTTAGCAGAATTTGAGGGCGACCTTTTTGCCGATTATCTTCAATGCGGCAAATACATTATAAATAAAAAGAGCCTGCTTATGACCGACCTTTTGACGGGTGCGGCGCAGACTCTTAAAGATATCGATATTTCTTCGGCTGATGTGTTTTCGCTAAGCCCCGACGGCAGCAAGGCGGTTTTCGCTTCGTTCGGCGAAGCGAATTCCCTCGGCACTCCCGTTCAGAGCATAATTTACTGCACGGCTGACGGCTCGGCAGAGCCCGTGAGCTTCAGCGAACCGATGCTTTTCTGCGAAAGTTCGGGCTTTGTCTGGCTTGATAATTCAACCGTTATGAGCGTCAGACCCCTTTCAGGCGACGGCTCGTCGGCAGGCTCGGTCGCTTTCACTTACGGAACAACAGCTCAATAAAATCAAATGCTTTCGGCTCTGAAATCAACCGTCAGCTCCTTGTTGGCGGTTTTGAGCTGAGTATATTTTACCCCTGCGCTGTCAAACATGCGCTTTGACGCCTTTGTTCCGACGGAATCGGCATATTTATCCGAAAGATAGATAACCTCTTTGATTCCGCATTGGATTATTGCCTTGGCGCACTCGTTGCAGGGGAAAAGCGCAACATAAATCTTGCAGCCCTCAAGGCTTGAGCCGCCGTTGTTGAGAATGGCGTTAAGCTCCGCATGGCAGACATAGGGATATTTCGTCTCAAACTCGTCGCCCGTGCGCTCCCAGGGAAAATCATCGTCGCTGCATCCCCTGGGGAAGCCGTTGTAGCCGACCGACATGATTTTGTTGCGGTTGTTGACAATGCATGCGCCGACCCTTGTGTTGGGGTCTTTGCTGCGGTAGGCTGAAAGAATGGCAATGCCCATGAAATATTCGTCCCACGAAATATAATCTTCTCTTTTCGGCATGATTCCGTTCTCCTTTTGGATTTTTTTCAATTCTACCATAAGCGGCGGTCAAAAAGCAATATCCGGATTTCACTTTGCAAAAATCTTTTGTAAATATCTTTATCAATATAAATTTCAGAGGTGTATTATGGGTTTTCTGACAAAAATTTTCGGCGACTATTCAAAAAAAGAGGTCAAGAGAGTTCGCCCGCTTTGCGACAAGGTTCTCAGCCTTGAATATGAGTATTCAAAGCTGACCGATGAACAGCTTCAGGCAAAAACTCCCGAATTCAAAAAGAGACTTGCCGATGGCGAAACGCTCGACGACCTTCTTCCCGAGGCTTTTGCCGCCTGCCGTGAGGCTTCGTGGCGTGTTCTCGGTTTAAAGCATTTCCCCGTTCAGATTATCGGCGGCATCATTCTTCATCAGGGAAGAATTGCCGAAATGAAAACGGGCGAGGGCAAAACGCTTGTTGCAACCCTCCCTGCATATCTTAACGCTCTTTCGGGCAACGGCGTTCATATCGTTACCGTCAACGATTATCTTGCCCGCCGAGACAGCGAATGGATGGGCAAGGTTTACCGCTTCATGGGCTTGACCGTCGGCCTTATCATTCACGAAAAAGAGAATCCCGAGCGCAAGGAAGCCTACCTTGCCGATATCACTTACGGCACCAACAATGAAATGGGCTTCGACTACCTGAGAGACAACATGGTTGTTTATAAGGAACACAAGGTTCAGCGTGGCCATAATTTTGCCATTGTCGATGAGGTTGACTCAATTCTTATCGATGAAGCGAGAACTCCGCTTATCATTTCGGGCAGAGGCGAAAAATCAACCGACCTTTATAAGCTTGCAGACCGCTTCGCAAAGGGTCTTAAATGCACGAGAATAAAGGAAGTCAATTCCAAAGAAAATGTTGAAGACCTTGTTGATAACGACTGCGATTATGTTGTTGACGAAAAAGCCAAGACCGCAACTCTGACAAAGAGCGGCGTTGAAAAGGCTGAGAAATTCTTCAACCTTGAAAATCTCATGGATCCCGACAACATGACAATTCAGCATCATATCAACCAGGCTATCAAGGCAAACGGCGTTATGAAGCGTGATGTTGACTATGTTGTTAAAGATAACGAGGTTCTTATCGTTGACGAATTCACGGGCAGAATCATGCTCGGCAGAAGATATAACGAGGGTCTGCATCAGGCGATTGAAGCAAAGGAAAACGTTAATGTTGAGCATGAGAGCAAAACCCTTGCCACAATCACGTTCCAGAATTATTTCCGTCTTTACAAAAAGCTTTCGGGTATGACCGGTACGGCAATGACCGAGAGCGACGAATTCAATCAGATTTATAATCTTGATGTTGTTGAAATTCCCACCAACAAGCCGATGATCAGAAACGACATGCCCGATGTTGTCTATAAAACCGAAAAGGCAAAATATCTTGCCGTTATTCAGACTATCGAGGAATGCCACGCCAAGGGTCAGCCCGTTCTTGTCGGCACGGTTTCAATCGAAAAATCCGAGCTTCTCAGCTCCCTGCTCAAACGCAAGGGCATAAAGCATGAGGTTCTGAACGCCAAATACCACGAAAAAGAAGCCGAAATCGTTGCTCAGGCAGGCAAGGAGAACGCCGTCACCATAGCAACCAACATGGCAGGCCGTGGTACCGATATCAAGCTTGGCGGTAACGCAGAATATCTTGCAAAATCCGAGCTTCGCAAAAAGGGCTACCCCGAGGAGCTTATTGCAGAAGCGACAGGCTTTGCCGAGACCGACAATGAGGATATCCTCAAAGCAAGAGCCGAATATTCCGCTCTCGAAAAGAAATATGACGAGCAGATTGCTCCCGAGGCGGAGAGAGTCCGTGCGGCGGGCGGCCTGTTCATCATCGGCACGGAGCGCCACGAATCAAGGCGAATCGATAACCAGCTCAGAGGCCGTGCAGGCAGACAGGGCGACCCGGGCGCAAGCCGTTTCTTCCTTTCGCTTGAAGACGATCTTATGAGACTGTTCGGCGGCGAGAGAATCACAAATGTAATGAACACCCTCAAAACACCCGAGGATATGCCCATTGAAGCAAAGATGATTTCCAACACCATCGAAAGCGCTCAGAAGAAGATTGAGGGCAGAAACTTCGGAATCAGAAAGAGCGTTCTTCAGTATGACGATGTTATGAACCGCCAGAGAGAGCTGATTTACAGACAGCGCAATCAGGTTCTCGACGGCGAGGAGCTTAAACCCATTATTCTCAGAATGATTGAGGGCAGTATCAACGACGCCGTTGATTTCTTCTGCTCCGACCATGTTTCAAAATCCGATTGGAACATTGACGGCCTGCGTGATAAATTCAAGGGCTGGCTCACCGAGGACGGTGACTTCACAGACGGCAAATTCGACAAGGAAGAAGCCCGTGAAATGCTCCTTGAAAGAGCTAACGAGAGATACGAGGAGAGAGAAAAGCTCTTCGGCACGGATGATAACGGCGTTCCCGTTATGCGTGAGCTTGAAAAACTCATTCTTCTGCGCAATGTTGACAATCATTGGATGGATCACATCGATGCAATGGATCAGCTTCGCAGAGGAATCGGTCTTAGAGCTTACGGTCAGACCGACCCCGTTGTTGCTTACAGAAACATCGGTTCGGAGATGTTCGACGGCATGAACGAAGATATCAGAGAGAACACCGCAAGGCAGATTCTGACCGTTATGATCAAGAGTCAGGAAGAAACCAAGCGTGAGCAAGCGGCGAAGATAACCGCCACGAGCGGAGCGACCGACGGCACGGACAAGAAACAGCCCGTCAGAAAGAAAGAAAAGATTAAGCCCAACGATCCCTGCCCCTGCGGAAGCGGCAAGAAATATAAGAATTGCTGCGGCGATGTCAGAAAACAGTAAAAAAATAACCGAGGCGGATGCAATCAAGCGTCCGTCTCGGATTTTTTATGTATTGAGTTTTGTTTTAATTAAGCCGCTCCGACAAGCTCCATAAATGTATCAAACACGCATTCTGCATCTCTGCGCAGGGCGGTCTTTGCAAGAATATTATAAATGAATTCGGGCAGGAACTTCTGAAGCAGCGATTCATTGTCTGTCTTAACGCATCCGCCGCCGTATGCGGGAGGTTCGCCGTTATCAATCATAAAGTCATAGACCACCGAGGTCACAAGACCGGGTACGCCGATTTTAACATAATTCACGGTGATTTCAACATTCGTTGCGCTGACCTTCGGAATGTCGCCCTTAAACGGAATGGCAACGCTCTCTCCCGGCTTGATTATTTCAGACTGACCTGCGGAAAAATCAAGCTCAATTCCGTCGGCAATAACGGAAACAACCTTGACGGCTGCTTTCGGATAAAGATTTTCAACCAAAAGCGCGGTATCCCCGGAGGCGATATATCCCGAAAGGCTGTTGTTGAACTTCGCTCTGATGCCTCTGTGGGGATTGTTTGAATACTCAAACTGAGGATAATTCGGGTCGGAATGAACATCCGCAAGCTCATCGGTGAACAAAAGCTTTGATATCAGCGAGGTTGCGTATTCCTCACAGCTGAACATTGCGTGATACTGCTTATCGATAAACCAAGTGTTTTCGGGCAGAAAAGCGCAGGAAGCGTCAATCTCCATTGAGGGCGAAACATGATTATGGGCAGAGTTTTTGCAGACTGTGCCGACCTGCTTGTAGCCGTCGGCAAATCTCTCGCCGAGCTTTGCGCATTTTGCGCCGGTTACGGCATATGTCGGAAGCAGAATATCGCCGTTATCATCGCCGCCGAGGCAGAGCGTGCTTCCGCAGCCTGCAACGATTGAAACCTCCGTGCCGAGACTGCGGCAGCGTTCAAAGGTTTCACGCATTGAGGGCATTATTTCCTTATGAATAATATCATTTGCCTTGATTATCTCTTTGTTTGCAACGGGGTCAAGAAAATCTTTTTTCAAGCTTTCGTATATTTCGGGAGTGCAAAGCGACCAAAGCGAACCCCAATATTTAACAACATCAAACATTCCGCCGCTTGCGCTGTTCAATACACGGTTAAAGAAATCACCGTCTTTTGATTCAAGAGCAGTTGAAATTTCCGTTCCTGTTCCGAGTACACTTTCAACAAAATCAATGAGATCCTCAAGCGGAAGATCGACTTCCTGCCTGAACAGCTTTTCGGGGAAATTAGTTCCGCCGAGGGCGGGAACGCTGAGAACGGTTTTATCAACGGCCTTTTCATCCATATGATAATAAAGATATGTAGCAACAATGAGTCCGCCGTAGCTCAGGCCGAGAATGTTGACCTTTTTCGAGCCGGTGTATTCCTTGACATCGTTGATAAAATCGCGAAGCCCCTCGGCAAGAGTTATTGAATCAAACCTTGAATCGTAGTTGAAAATAAAAACATCTTTCAGATCGGCAAGGTTATTCTGCTGAATATAATCCAGATAATCCTTAAAAAGAAGCGTTTTTATCTCGTCATTCTCATAAAGTTTAATTTGTGCCTCGGCATTCGCCTGCTCCGGAGCATTTGAATAATGCTGAACGGGATAAACCGACGAGCCGTCGGGGTTACATCTCATTTTTTCCGCAACAGCATATGCTCCCGTGCCGAGAGTGTAACCGAAGCCCTCAACATCTCCGAGCATAAGGCCGAAAATTGAAAGCATAAAGTTCGGAAAATCTTCACCGATTCTCTTAATCATATTTTTTCTCATCGGAAGCCAAAGATATTCTGTTTCTCCGCCTTCTTCAATAAACAGATACGGCTGAAGAAAACCGGGAACGAGAATCAGCGGGGTGTCGTCCTTTTTTGCCGCCGCGGAAACTATTCCGCAGCTTGAAGCAATGAGCACAACACACAGCAATAAACTAATCGCCTTTTTCACACGAACAACTCCTTTTGTTTAACATTTTGTAAACATTTTGGAGACATTATAGCACATGAAAAAAGCGATTGCAATATTTATAATTATAATTTTAATAAGTAAATTCGCATACCTCTTTGATTTTTCTTTGCAGCGCAAGAAAATCTTCAAGAGCGTCGGGTTTCTGATTCGGATTTCTCAGCAGAGCGGCGGGGTGGAAGGTTCCCATAAACAGGATTCCGCCCTTTTCAATGAATTCTCCGTGCTGTTTTGTGACCTTGAAATCCTTTGAAATGAGCCTTTGAGCCGAAATTCTGCCCAGACAGACTATGATTTTCGGCTTTATCAGCCTTGTTTGCTCTCTGAGCCAATCAATACAGCAGTCCTGCTCCTCGGGGAGCGGGTCTCTGTTCTTGGGCGGTCTGCATTTCACCATATTCGCAATATAAATGTTCTTTTTGCGGTCAAGCTCGATTACTTCAAGGAATTTGTCAAGCAGTTTTCCGCCTCTGCCGACAAAGGGTTCACCCTGCAAATCCTCGTTTTCGCCCGGGCCCTCACCGACAAACATTACCTCGGCGTTTTCATTGCCGACACCGAAAACAAGATTTGTTCTTGTTTCGCAAAGTCCGCATTTTCTGCATTGCATGCAGTCGTTTTTGAGCTGTTCCCAATTATCATACATTTCCGCTCTCACCTCGGTTTTTGAATATTTCTTTTGATTTTTCGGCATCGGTTCTTATCTGCTTGCCGAGATCCTCCATTGAGTCAAAGCGAATTTCGCTTCGGATAAACTGCAAAAGCCTGACCTCGACCTTCTGCCCGTAAAGATCGCCTTCAAAGCCCAGAATGCAGGTTTCGCTTCGGTAATCCTCATTTTCAAATGACGGGCGCAGACCGATGTTGGTCACCGACGGATATATTTTGCCGTCAAGCACCGTCATTGAAGCATAAACGCCCCTTTTCGGGTGAATGAAACCCGGTTCAAAGTGCTGATTTATCGTCGGAGCGCCCATGAGCCGACCTCTGTGGTCGCCGTCTGAAACAATCAGCCGATATCTGAATTCTCTGCCGAGCATTGAATTTGCAAGCGGAATGTCGCCGCTTTCAATCGCTCTGCGGATTCTCGTTGAGCTGATGGGGCTTCCGTCAAAATCAATCGGGGGAGCAATTTCAAGCTCCAGACCGTATTCGGCGCAAAGCTTGCTCAGAACATTGCAGCCGCCCTCGTTGCCCTTGCCGAAGCGGTAGTTCCAGCCGCAGCAAACGCCGCCCGCATTCAGCCTGCCAATGAGAATTTTCTCAAAAAACTCTCTGCATGACATGTCTTTTATTTCTTTGAACGAAACAATATGCTTTTCCACTCCGATTTCGGCAAGAATCTCGTCACGGATTTCATTCTGCATAATCTTTGCGGGAGCATTGTTCATTATCGTGAGCATCGGGTGAGAATCGAAAAGAAGCGTAAGCGGAGAAAGCCCGCACTTTTTTTGCAAATCAAAAGCGCAGGCTATAACCGACATATGTCCTCTGTGCAAGCCGTCAAAGCTACCGAGAGTGACGGCCTTTTTCGTTTCGGAACCCATTTATACCTCTTAATTAATTTTTCCTGAATTGCATTTTCATGCGCTGTTCCTTTGAAAGGATGCGCTTGCGAAGTCTGAGCGAGGTCGGAGTAACCTCCAGCAGTTCATCATCCTTGATGAATTCCATGCACTGTTCAAGGCTCAGAACACTGTGAGGAACGAGGCGTAGAGCGTCATCCGAGCCGGAAGCACGGGTGTTGGTCAGGTGCTTCTGCTTGCAGACATTGCAGACGATATCTTCATTCTTGGCACATTCGCCGACTATCATGCCCTCATAGACCTCAACGCCTGCAGGGATAAAGAGGCGGCCTCTGTCCTGAGTATTGAAAAGACCGTATGCGCTGCTGACTCCCGTTTCGTGAGCAACGATTGAGCCTCTCTCACGGGTCTGAATATCGCCTTTATAGGGAGCATAGCCGTCAAAGAGCTGGTTCATTATGCCGTTGCCGTTGGTGTCGGTCATGAACTCGGAGCGGTAGCCGATAAGTCCCCTTGACGGGATTTTGAATTCAAGATGGGTTGAGCCGCCCTCACGGGAGCCCATATTTTCAAGCTCACCCTTGCGGGCACCCAATTTTTCAATAACTGCGCCGACATACTGCTCGGGAACTTCAACAATAAGCAGTTCCATGGGTTCGAGAAGCTGACCGTCTTTTTCTTTATAAATAACCTTCGGGCGTGAAACCTGAAATTCATAGCCCTGACGGCGCATTGTTTCGATAAGAATTGAAAGATGAAGCTCGCCTCTGCCCGAAACCTTAAAAGTATCGGTTGTATCGGTTTCTTCAACCCTCATGCTGACATTTGTTTCAACTTCCTTGAAAAGCCTGTCACGCAGGTTTCGTGAGGTAACGAATTTGCCCTCTCTGCCTGCAAACGGGCTGTTGTTGACGATAAAATTCATTGAAATTGTCGGCTCGTCAATTTTGATGAACGGCAGAGCCTCAACATTTTCAGGGTCGCAGGCGGTTTCACCGATATTGATGCCCTCAATGCCGGAAACGCAGATTATATCGCCCGCTTCAGCCTCGTCGCACTCAACACGGCGCAGACCCTCAAACTGATAAAGCCTTGAAACATGAACATTCTGCCGTGTTCCGTCGGTTTTGCACAGAACAATCTGCTGACCCTTTTTAATTCTGCCTCTTTCAACTCTGCCAACGCCGATTCTGCCGACATAATCGTCATAATCAAGGCTTGAAAACAGAACCTGAAGCGGCTCATCGGGGTTGCCCTCGGGCGGGTCGATATGCTCAAGAACAGCGTCGAAAAGCGGCTGCATATCGCCGCTGCGGCATTCGGGGTCAAGGCTTGAATAGCCGTCCTTTGCGCTTGCGTAAACAACGGGAAAATCAAGCTGATCTTCCTCTGCGCCAAGGTCGATGAACAGGTCGAGAACCTCATCAACAACCTCTGCGGGGCGTGCGTTCGGGCGGTCGATTTTATTGATAACAACAAGAACCTTTTTCTTCAGGTTAAGCGCCTTTTTCAGAACAAATCTCGTCTGAGGCATACAGCCCTCAAAGGCGTCAACGAGCAGAAGAACGCCGTCAACCATCATCAGTATGCGCTCAACCTCGCCGCCGAAATCGGCGTGACCCGGGGTGTCAACGATATTGATTTTTGTGCCTCTGTAATGAATTGAGGTGTTTTTGGAGAGAATTGTAATTCCTCTTTCACGCTCAAGGTCGTTGGAGTCCATAACTCTGTCGGCAACCTGCTCGTTTTCACGGAAGGTTCCGCTTTGTTTGAGCATTTCGTCAACGAGAGTGGTTTTGCCGTGGTCAACATGAGCGATGATAGCAACATTTCTTAAATCTTTTTTCGGGGACAAGGGAATTCACCTTTTTCTATAGTTTTTATAATAATGACCGTGCCTTTCGGCTTGGTCTTATTTTTCAATCAGAATGCCTTCTTCTTCACGCTTTGATTTAAGCTTTTCAAGCATATCTGCCTTTTCCTTGCCCGAAATCTTATAGAAGAACATCGGAACGGAGCAAAGCAGCAGGCTCACGCCGGGAACAATCGAAACAAGGGAGAACATTGCAAAGTTCTGGGTTCTTGTCAGATCCGTTGCCGCCATGATGAAGTCGGATGAAAGCATGTTTTCGGGCTTGATGCCGATAAACATATACATAAGAACGATTCCGCAGGTTGCAAAAGCGTTGCCGAGCTTGTTGACGAAGCCCTGGCAGGCTGAGCCGAGAGCGTTATCACGGTAGCCGGTTGTCAGCTCCATGTAGTCAAGGCAGTCGCCTATCATGGCGTAGGAGATAACATTCAGAACGCCGAGCGGAATGCATGAAATGAGAATGAACGGAATGCAGATATAAAGATTTGCGGTGAACCAGCCGATAACGGTTGTGAACATGCTGGCAACAAAGCCGAGCAGGCAGGTTGTGATAACGATTTTTTTGTAGTCAAACTTCTGCATAAGCTTTGGCATGAACAGCATTGCGCCGAACATGCCAACGATTGCACAGACCTGGAATATCGTCTTGACGGCCGAAACGCTGGCGTCAATATATTCAAGACGGGTCTGAGCCGACATATCCGCAGTAAGTTCGGGGCCGATATAAAACGCATAACGGGCAACATGAACGGCGGCGGCCTGAACCATGTATCTGCCGCTCGAAAGAATGCCCATGAGGATAACAAGCATGAGGGGCTTGCATTTGAAAATTCTGCTGAGCCTTGAAGGCTCGCCCTTGACGGGCTTTTTGTCGGGAATTATTACTCTTTCCTTAACATTAAAATAGGAATTAATATAAAGAACCGTGCCGATAAGAACGGTTGCAACGGCAATAACAAGGTATTTGGTCTTATTATATGCAATACCGTCGGAAACTCCGAGGATTCCGGGCAGAATAAAGCCTGCGGCGAAGAAAAGAACCTCAGGAATTGCCGAGCCGACGCCGTTTATCGTTCTTCCGAGCGAAATAACCGAGCCTCTTTCGGCAGCATCGGGCGTTAAAACATTCGGCAGGCTCCAGAACGGAACATCAGCCATGGTATAAATCATACCCCAGGCGACATAAACGATTGCGGTGTAAATCATTAACTGCTTTTTGGGCAAATCGGGGCTGAGATACATCAGAACCGTCAGAACCGCAATGGGAATGCCCGCAAAGAGAATGTAAGGCTTCATTTTGCCTCTTTTTGTGGTGCGGCGGTCAACGATGATGCCCATAAGCGGGTCGTTGATTGCGTCCCAGACTCTTGCAAGCAGCATAAGCAGCAGCACAAAAATCAGAGGAAGCTGGAGAACATTTACATAATAGTCGCTGATATAGCTGGACATCATGGCATAAATCATGCCCTGCCCTCCTGCACCGAGGGCAAACATCCAGAGCTCTTTTTTGCCGAGGTATGTCTTGTTTTCCATGGAAAGCCTTCCTTTCTCGTTTTCTGATTAAGCGGGAAAAAGCCACGGGAGCCGTTGCGAAAACAGCTCCCGGAATGCACATCCAATTATCCGCAGAACAATTCGGAGCTTAAAGCATATTTATGAATCGGACTGCGGGAATTATATTATTCGCCTTTCATTTCAAGGAGTTTAACCTTGCCGTCATATGAAGCCTGGCTGACCTTGATTGAATCGGTGATTGCTGCCTTGATGTCGTCCTCAGTTGCGCCGAGCTCCTCGCTGTACTTTCTGTCAATGAAGAGGTTGATATCCATGATATCGGGAAGTCCGTCAACATCAATACCGCTCTGAATGCCCTTTGCGGCATATTCTTTCTTGACCTTGCCAAGACCCATACGCATCATCCAAGGTGCAACGCTGATGATCTTTCTGTTGTCGCCCATGCCTCTTGCGGCATAAACGATCTTGAGGAATTCTTTCCATGTCATGTTATACATGCTGATGGGCCATGCCTTTGCGCCCTTTGATTTCTCAGCTGCGCCAACGATAACCTGACCAACCTGACGAACTGTAAGCATTGCTGTGGCGCGTTCGGGATACATGGTGAACGGAAGCTTATCGATGATCGTGATCTGCTCAATGAGGATAACCCAAACGGGCTTTCTGCCGGGCTGAGTGCCGAAGATATAGGGAAGCTCAAGAACCGAAACATCGAAGTTGTCATCAGCAAATGAGAAAGCAACATTCTCCTGCTCGATACGGCTTCTGATGTAGGGATGCTTCTCGGTGAGCTTCATGTCGGGGCGCTCTTTAGCAAGATATGAGAAATATGAGCCGAGGATAACGGCATTTTTCATTCCGATCTCTTTGCAGAGGGGAAGAATCCTCTTGAGAGGAGCTATGTTATACTTGTAGTAAGCGTCATAAACGGGAGCGGGGAACTCAACTCTTTCGTCAACGCCTGCGGCGAAAACGAAGCTGTCATAGCCCTGCATCATGGCTTTGATTTCGTCATCCGACTTTTCATAGATATTGCAGAATTCAATATCCATTTCCTTGGGGATGGGTGCGCCTTCGGGAAGCGGGGGGAGAGCAACGCTCTTAACCTCATGGCCTCTCTCGATAAAGATTCTTGCCGCTTCGCAGCCGAGAAGACCTGTTCCGCCGATCATAAAGACTTTCATCAGATTATTCCTCCTAATCGAATAATTATTCCTATATAATATATCTTTTATTTTAGGAATAGTCAAGAGAATACGGAAAATAAATTCGATTTATTTTACTGTTTTTCGGATTATTTCAAAAAAATTGACAGGTTTATTCTTTTTGTAACACAAAGAATATGCTTTGGCGGTTTCATAACACCCAAATTCACGATAAATCCGTAGGGTTCGGCGTCCCCGACGAACCGATTCGCCACGGGCGAATAAAAAATAACGCATTTGGGACGATGTGGGCATCGTCCCCTACAAAATGAAAACAAACCGTAGGGACAGCCCTTGCGGCTGTCCGTGAAATACATCAATTCCAACGGAACGCCGAGGACGGCGTTCCCTACTGTGTCTTGTGATGATACATAAAATTAATTTAAACCGAAGGCTTACCAATCCTCAGGCGCTATGCGCCAGCTCCTTTGCCAAAGGAGCCTATGCAGTCAGCCACGGTTTTCCCATGAAAACAGCAGAAATCATCGTCATACAGTAGGGGCGA
>CAYXVM010000004.1:0-24402 GCA_964468465.1 uncultured Clostridium sp. | reverse complement strand
GCATTATCCCGTCAAAGATGAAAATAAAACTGATTATTGTTGACAGCTTCAGCGCAGATTATCCCGCTGAGCCGAGCGAATATTTCATAAAATCGGGTCATATTGACCGATGGGTATATTCACCGCCCGAGAGCGAAAAGCTCATCGAGAGCACCTTTTAATCCGAAACGGATATTATTCTTCCGCCGCCGATGACCGTGTCGCCGTCATAGAAAACGGCGCTCTGACCGGGGGTTACGGAACGCTGGGGCTCGTCAAAAATGACGGCTGCCGTGCCGTTCGCTTCGGGAATAACGAGAGCGGGCTGTTCCTTTGCCCTGAAGCGGATTTTGACCTGCGCTCTGAACGGCTCGGTCGGGTTATCGGCGGCAATCCAATTCAATTTGTCGGCAACGAGACGGCGGCTGTATTGGCTGCCGTTTTCGCCTATTGTGACGGTGTTGCTTTCGGCTGAAATCGAGGTTACGAACATCGGCTTGCCGAATGCTCCCAGCCCCTTGCGCTGACCGACCGTATAATTAATTATTCCTTTATGAGTTCCGAGAATTTTGCCGTCAACGCCGATAAAGTTTCCGGGCGGTGAGGTTACGCCGAGGGACGCAAGATAGGCGGCATAATCGTCGTTCGGAACGAAGCATATTTCAAGGCTGTCACGCTTTTCTGCAACGGGCAGGCCTGCTTTTAAAGCCTTTTCCCTGACTGCGGCTTTTTCGGCGTTTTCAAGCGGAAAAAGAGCGTGGGCAAGCTGAAATTGGCTCAGACGGTAGAGAAAATAGCTCTGATCCTTTGCACTTTCGGAGCGTTTGAGCAAAAATCTTCCGTCTTTTTCTTCGATTCGGGCATAATGACCCGTTGCAACGCAGTCACAGCCGTTTTCAAGCGCAAAATCGAGCATTGCGCCGAATTTTATCGCTTTATTGCATTCAATGCAGGGGTTCGGAGTTCTTCCCGAAAGATATTCCGACGCAAACGGGTCGATGACCTCTTTTTTGAAAAGCTCTCTGCGGTCAAGCACTTTAAGCTCGATTCCGAGAAAATCCGCAATGCGCTTTGCGTCGGCAATGTCGGAGTCTGCAAGATCTCCAGGCTTTAAGCGCAGGATAATTCCCATAACCTCATACCCCTGTTCAAGCAGAAGATATGCGGCGCATGCGCTGTCAACTCCGCCGCTGAGCCCCACGGCTGCTTTTTTCATCATTACCCCACCTTCAGAGAAAAATACAGTTTATTATAACACGCATTGCGAGTAAATTAAAGATATATTTAAAAATAGATTTGTAAACAATTTATAATAAAAAGGCTTGCACAATTTTAACAAATGCGTTATAATCATGTTATATTGAGATTTCATGCGATTTTTTGAAAGAGGTTAGAATTATGCCAGCAGATTTGCATTGTCACACAAAGCTCTCCGACAGCTCAATGGGTATCGACGACCTTATCGTTCTTGCCCAGAAACGGGGGATAACAACCATTGCCATTACCGACCGTGACTGCCAGGCGGGTACGGTCAGAGGCAAAATTATCGGAGAGCGCAGAGGAATAACCGTTATTCCCGGAGTGGAGATTTCCGCTTACGATGCAAAACGGGGCAGAAGAGCCGATATAATCTGCTATCTCAGCGACAGCCCGGACAGGCTTGAGGGGCTTTGCCGCAGAAATATTCTTGCGAGAAAAAAAGCAAGTCAGCTTATGACGCTTAAAATAGCCGCAAAATATCCGCTCACTCCCGAGCTTGTTCTCAAATGCGCTACGGGTTCAACGGCGGTTTTTGAGCAGCATATCATGCACGCTCTGCTTGAATGCGGCATGACCGACAGAATTTACGGCGACCTTTATTATAAACTGTTTTCGCCTGACAGCCCCGAAAACGTGCTTGTCAGAGCGGATTATCCCGACCCCGCCGAGGTCATTGACGCAATCCACGAGGCAGGCGGTATCGCCGTGCTTGCCCGCCCGGGAGCATGCGACGGCTTCGAACTGATTGAGGAGCTTATTCCCAAGGGTCTTGACGGCGTTGAGGTCTGGCATCCCGAGCACACCGAGGAGCAGACAAAGGCTCTGCTCGGCATAGCCGAAAGCAACGGAATTCTTGCCGTCGGCGGAACCGATTTCAGAGGCATGTATTCAAAAACCCCCATCAGCGTCGGCGAATGTTCAACTCCCGACGCTCAGGTTAAAGCATTGATGGGCTATAAAACCAAAATGAAAAAACGAAAGGCGGCAGCGGAGGGCAAATAAATGAGAGCCAACGACGATGACATTAAAATCTTTCACCCCGAGAAAAAAGAGGGAGCGGGAGCAGACCTTGCGGAGCTTGCGCTTCTTATGGATGTTTACCGCAGCAACGGCAACATGAGCAAGGCAACTCAGCTGGGCAAAACTCTTGCGACTCTTTCACCCGAGAGCCTTTTCCCCGAGGATGCAAAAAGGCTTGACACAAACGAGCTGCGCCAGCTTCGCACTCTGATGATTTTCTCGATTCAGATTGCCCTGCATAAATATCTGCCTCATCAGATGCTTTCGTCTCAGGCGGTCAACGCAATGTATGAGGAAATCAGCGAAACCATGCCGGGGCTGTTTGCGAACATATCCGACGGGTCGTCGTTCACTTTTTATTACCTTTCGGTCAGGAAGAACCGCAATGTTGAAGAAAGCATAGGCAAAAACTATGCGATGCTCTGCGAGAGAGATGAGGACGAATACTATATATCTCTTGGCAGCCGTGTTTTTTCGCAGACCGATATCAAGGTTTGCGATATGATAGAAGAACTTGAATTTGAGGAATAAGAATAAAGGCGGAATAAAAGAAAGAAGGGAAAACAATGACAGAGCTTAAATACTGGGAAAATCCTTATATCATCAAAGAAAACAAAGAGGACGGGCATAATACGGCTCTGCCGAGAGCTTCCGTAAAGGACGCCGTTGATGGCATTCAGCCTCCGCTCAAAATGTCTCTTTCGGGAACATGGAAATTCTGGTGGCAGCAGGGTGTTGACGACCTTAGAACGGATTATTATGCCGACGATTATGACGATTCCGAATGGGACGATATCGAGGTTCCCTCTCTCTGGCAGTTAAAGGGCTACGGTAAGCCTATCTACCTTTGCGCCTACATGCCCGACGCCCTCTCAACCAACAAGGGCGAAATTCCGAAAATTAATCATAACCTTAATGAAATCGGCGTTTACCGCCGTGATTTTGAGATACCCGAAGAATATGACGGCAAAGAAATTTTCATTCATTTCGGCGCTGTTAAAGCGGGATTCTTCCTTTATATCAACGGCAGAAGGGTCGGCTATTCCCAAGGCTCGATGACTCCCGCCGAGTTCAGAATAACCGATTATGTCAATATCGGCAAAAATCAGATTACCGTTGAGGTTTACCGCTACACCGACGGAACATATCTTGAGGATCAGGATATGTGGTTCCTCTGCGGAATTTACAGAGATGTTTATGTCTATGCGGAAGAAAAGCTCTGCATAAAGGACTTTTTCGCCGATGCTTCTCTTGACGAAAGCTATAAAAACGGCATTCTTGACCTTGAGGTTACGCTTGAAAACTACGGCAGAGAGCCGCAGGACTGCACTCTTGAAGCCGCCCTCATTGTCGGCGGCAAGCAGAAAAAATTCGTCAGCGAAAAGATAACCGCAAAATCGGGCAAAACCGTTCTGAAATTCAACCATGTTGAAGAAAACGCCGCCCAATGGTCGGCTGAGGAGCCGAATCTTTATAAGCTTGTTCTCTGCCTTAAATCGGGCAGAAAGGTGCTTTCGGCAAAGTGCATCCGCATCGGCTTCAAAAAGGTTGAAATCAAAGGCAATGTTCTTTATATGAACGGCAAAAGGGTAATAATCAAGGGCGTTAACCGCCACGACTTTGACCCCGACAACGGCTGGGCTGTTCCGCTTGAAAGATACTATCAGGATCTTTATCTGATGAAGCAGGCGAACATCAACGCAATCAGAACCAGCCACTACCCCAACGCCGAAGTATTCTATGATATGTGTGACGAGCTCGGCTTCTATGTTATGGACGAAGCCGATGTTGAGAGCCACGGCGTTCGCCGCAAAAACTGCCCCGGCGACAACCTCGAATTCAGAGAGGCGGTTGAGGACAGAGCGGAGAGAATGGTTCTGCGTGACAGAAGCCATGCCTGCGTCTGCTTCTGGTCGCTCGGCAACGAAGCGGGCGACGGCGAGAATTTTATCCATGAGAAAAACGCAATTCTTGCGCTCGACAGGTCAAGACCCATTCATTACGAGGGCGATTTTGACTTCAGAAAGAGCGATTTCATAAGCCGTATGTATCCCACCGAAAACATTGTTGCAAAGCTGAGAAAGCAGGAGGAAATCAAGACAACTCCTTATGACAATGTTGCCAATGCACTTGCGGCGGATAACAAGCCCGTTCCCGCAGAAATTTTCAAGGATCATCCCGTTATCTACTGCGAGTATGCTCACGCAATGGAAAACAGTCTCGGCAACTTCAAGGAATATGTTGACGATTTTGAGACCTTTGACCACATGTGCGGCGGCTTCATCTGGGATTATGTCGATCAGTCAATCCGCAGATTTGAGGACGGAGAAGAAAAATGGCTCTACGGCGGCGACTTTGACGAGGGCAGAACAAGCTATTATTTCTGCGCTAACGGAATTATAACTGCCGACAGACAGCCTCAGCCATCATATTATGAGGTCAAAAAGGTTTATTCAAACCTTGAAGCCGTTGACTGCGACTGCCGAAGCGGCAAGATTATTATTAAAAATAAGAATCTTTTTATTTCCTTAAAGGATTATAAAGTTCATTGGAGTCTTGCCGTAAACGGCGGCGAGGTAAAGAGCGGCGACATCGACAATCTTGATGTTGCGCCGATGAGCGAAAAGGAATTTCAGCTTCCGATAAGCCTTGCGGACTATGAGCAGGGCGAGGTTATTCTCACCGTCTCGTTCATTCTGAAGGTTGACAAGGCTTGGGCGAAAGCGGGATTTGAGCAGAGCTTCAGCCAGCTTGTTCTCAGAGAAGAATGCGCCGCAAAGCGCAAGCCTGCAAACGGCGAGCTGAAATATTTCCAAAAGGGCGGAAATGTCAGCATTAAGGGCGACGGCTTCACGGCGAAAATTGTTTCTGGCGCTCTTGCTTCGCTCACTTACGGCGGCAAGGAGGTTATCGACAGCGCATCACCCATGCGCCCCGATTTCTTCAGAGCCTTGACCGATAATGACAGAGGATATCTCAACTTTGCACCCGCTTTGGCGGATATTCACCCGCTCTATCAATGGCGCAGAACAACCGCTCAGACGGTTGCACGCTCCGTAAAAGCCAAATCCACTCCCTCGGGCGTTGAGGTTACGGTCAACTGGGCGGCGCCGTTCGTTTCGGGCGTTTCAACCGTTTATCTGTTCTCCCCCGCAGGAGAAGTAACCGTTAAGCACAGCGCAAGAGGACTGTTCCTGCCGATGCTCAAGGTCGGCGTAAGGCTCGGCATCAAGAGTGATTTTGACAGAGCTGAATGGTACGGCAGAGGCCCGCATGAGACCTATTGCGACAGAAAGACGGGCGCAAAAATCGCCCGCCATGCAATGACCGTTGAACAGCTTGAACACAGATACATGAGACCGCAGGAGAACGGCCACAGAACCGATGTCAGAAGCCTTGAAATCAGCGACTGCACGGGCTTCGGAATCCGCATTGACGCAATGGATATTCCGTTCGGCTTCAATCTCGGCTTCTATAATCCCGAAAAGCTCGACAAGGCCAAGCACCTTTATGAGCTTGAAAAGGACGGTTACCTGACTCTCTGCCTTGATGCGGCTCAGAGGGGCGTCGGCGGCGATATGCCGGGCTGTGCCTATCTTCACAAGCCCTACAAGCTCAAGAGCGGCAGGGAATACAGCTTTGAATTCAGAATTTCCGAGAAGTGATAATAAATGAATAAAACCAACGCAATGAGACTGCTCGAAAGCGCAAAAATCCCTTTTGAGCTTTTGGAATATCCCGTTGACGAAAACGACCTTTCGGGCGAAAGCGTTGCGAGAAAAACAGGCAAGGACCATGCGCAGATTTTCAAAACTCTTGTTTTCAAGGGCGAAAAAAACGGCTTCGGCGTTTGCTGCATTCCCGCCTGCGAGGAGCTTGACCTCAAAAAAACCGCCGCCGCTTTCGGCGAAAAAAAGGTTGAAATGCTTCATGTCAAGGATTTGCTCAAAACAACGGGCTATATCCGTGGCGGCTGTTCGCCCATCGGCATGAAAAAGCAGTTCCCGACGGTTATCGATGAAACGGCGGTGCTGTTTGACAAAATTTATGTCAGCGCAGGGGTCAGAGGGGCGATGCTCGGCGTTGCTCCCGACGAGCTTGCCGCCTTTGTCGGTGCAAAACTGCTCGATGTGACGGCGGTAAGATAATAACAGAAATAAAAATAACTTGTATCGGTTGATGTTGAATCTGCGATACAAGTTATTTTTTATCATGTTAATATATTGTATTGACATAATCAGGTGATATATGTTATTCTTTCATCGTGGCATTACCTAAGCGGTAGGCGGTTACAATCTTGCCCTCAGAATGGGGGCGATGCAGATGCAGTACATAACGATTTCGGATTTATTTCAATTCGCACTTGTTATTATTGGCATTATCGGACTTGCATTTGATGCATCCCGAGAGCATAAAAAGAAATAACCGCCCTGTCCTTCAAACAAGCGGTTAAATCTTTTTAACTATTCTTTTGAGGGCGTAACCGTCTATACGGTAATGCCACACCTATATTATATGCACAATGGGCAATTTTGTCAACCCCGAGCAATGAAATTTTGAATATGCGGTTAAACGGCTGTTCGGCTGTTTAACCGCTTTTGTTTATGCAGACTTATTTTGTAACCTCTTTATATCTTTCGTATGCCTTTTCCCATTCGGCTGAATTTTGCGGAAGATATTCGGCGGTGTTTTCGCTTGCTCTGATGATTTTTCTTGCCTGCGAAACATTCTCAATTGCTCCGCAGGAAATAAGCTGAACGGCAATGTTTCCGAGCACCGTTGCTTCAATCGGCCCTGCAACAACCGTTCTGTTGCAGGCGCAGGCGGTCATTGAGCAGAGCAGGGTGTCCTTTGTTCCGCCGCCGATAACATGAATGGCGGGGTAGGTCTTGCCCGTGCAGTCCTCAAGTGCTTCAAGGGTCATGCGGTATTTGAGCGCAAGGCTTTCATATATACAGCGCATAACCTCGCCAACGGTTTCGGGAACGGGCTGACCCGTTCTGCGGCAATAGTCACGGACTCTCTGCGGAATATTCCCGTGAGGAACAAATTCGGGGGCGTCGGGGTCAATGAAACACTTGAAAGGCTCGGAAGCAAGCGCAAGCTTTTCAAGGTCGGCATAGGAATAATCCGAGCCGTGTCTGTTCCAATGGCGGCGGCTCTCCTGAATGAGCCAAAGACCGATGATATTCTTCAAAAATCCAACCTTTGAGTCACATCCGCCCTCGTTGGTGACATTCATTTCAAGGGATTTTTCGTTGACTATCGGCTCGTCAAGCTCCGTGCCGAAAAGCGACCAGGTTCCGCTCGAAATGAAAGCAAAATCTCCGCTTTCGCAGGGAACGGCGGTTATTGCGCTCTGCGTGTCATGGCCGCAAACGCTGATAACCTCTGCGCCGTCTATGCCGCATTCCTCGCAGATGTCACTGCGGATTTTGCCGAGCGGAGTGCCCGACGGCACAACCTCGCCCAGCAGGCGTGAGGGAATGCCGAGGCGGTCAAGCAGACCGTTTGCCCATGATTTTGTTTTTATATCAATCATCTGAGATGTGGTTGCTATCGAATATTCCGTTGTCATTTTGCCCGTGAGCATATAGCCGAAAAGGTCGGGCATAAAGAGCAGACGGTCAGCCCGTTCGAGGATATGCGGGCGGTATTTTTTCAGCGAATAGAGCTGATAAACCGTGTTCAGCTCCATGAACTGAATGCCCGTTGCGCCGTAAAATTCGCTGTTGGGAACGGTTTTGGCGCATTCCTCAATCAGACCCGATGTTCTTGTGTCACGGTAGTGAACGGGATTTTCAAGCAGACAGCCGTATTTGTCAATCAGCCCGAAATCAACGCCCCAGGTGTCGATGCCGACGCTGTCGAAGCCGCCCGCCTCACGGGCTTTGATAAGCCCCTGTTTTATGTTATAGAAAAGTCGGAGAACATCCCAATACATCGTGTCGCCGACCTTGACGGGGTCATTTGAAAAGCGGTGAACTTCTTCAAGGGATATTTTTTCGCCGTCAAAGGTGCCGAGAATCGCTCTGCCGCTCGATGCGCCGAAATCAATGGCAAGAACTCGTTTTTCCATTCTTTTTTCTCCTTTTTACTGAATAACAACGCCTTTTTTCAGGATTATGTTGGCATAAATCGCTGTTTCGCCCGTTGCGATAACAGCATAGGCTTTTTTGGCTCTCTCATAGAAGTCAAAACGCTCGACAAGCTCAAATTTTTTGTCGCCCTCCTCGGCGGTTACGGTCTTTTTGTATTCCTCCCAGATGGGCGGAGTGTCAGAGGGGTCGCCGTTATCCATGAGAGCAACGGGAGCGTCAACATAGGTGTCAAGCGGCATGAGCTTCAGCACGGCTTCAAGAATTTCATTTACGCCGTGGCCGTCAAGGCGGACAAGCCTCTGAGCAACGGATGCGGCGGGGAAATTGCCGTCGCCGATGACGATTTCATCGCCGTGACCCATTTCCATAAGTATTTTAAGAAGCTCGGGGGAAATTACGGGAGAGATATTTTTAAGCATAATTCAAAAGTCCTTTCATATATTAATTTATTTACATTACGGAATACATATTATACATATTGGCGTAGATGCCGCCCGCTTGCATAAGCTCGGTGTGTGAGCCGTGCTCTGCAATGCCGTCCTCGGTCAGAACGATTATCTCGTCGGCGTTGCGGATGGTGGTCAGGCGGTGAGCGATGGTCAGAGTCGTTCTGCCCTTTGCAAGGCGTTCAAGCGATTCCTGAACAAGCCGTTCGCTCTCGTTATCGAGGGCTGAGGTTGCCTCGTCGAGAAGCAGAATCGGAGGGTCTTTAAGGAATACTCTTGCGATTGAAATCCTCTGCTTCTGACCGCCCGAGAGCTTGACGCCCCTTTCGCCCGTGTATGTATCATAGCCGTGGGGCAGAGCGGAAATGAATTCGTGAGCGCCCGCCTTTTTGGCAGCTTCAATGATTTCTTCGTCTGTGGCGTCAGCCTTGCCGTAAAGCAGGTTATCCCGAATCGTTCCCGAAAACAGATAAACATCCTGGGCAACAACACCAATGTTTTTGCGCAGAGAGTGCAGGGTAATATCTTTAATATTCTTTCCGTCAAGCAGAATTTCGCCGCTCTCCGCTTCGTAGAATCGGGGCAGGAGATTGCAGAGCGTGGTTTTTCCTCCGCCGCTCGGCCCGACAAGGGCTATGTTTTCGCCCTTTTTGATATGCAGGCTGAGGTTGTTGAGGATTTCCTTTTCGCCCTTGACATAGCTGAACGAAACATCACGAAGCTCAATATCGCCCTGAACATTGTCAATTTCGCAGGCGTTTTCGGAGTCGGTAATTTCAGGCTCAACATCCATTATTTCCGTGAAGCGTTCAACGCCGGTAATTCCACGGCTGAACTGCTCGCTGAAATCAACGATTGAACGGATTGACGAAAGCAGGGTTGAAACAAGCAGCAGGCTTGCGGCAAAATCGCCCGGAGTGGTAACGCCGATTTTCATGAATACTGCGCCGAGGCCGACAACGGCGATATACATAAACCCATCTATGAGCTGAACGGTTGCGTGAAACTGCGACATGTATTTGTAGCTTTTCTTTTTGATATCAACATATTCGTTGCAGCCACGGAGCATTTTTTCTCTTTCAACATCTTCGTTGGTGAACGAACGCACAACCCGAACGCCGAGCAGGCTGTCCTCAAGCCTTGCGTTGATTTCGCCGACCTGGTGGCGGCTCTGGCGGAAGGTGTCTTTCATTTTCTTTCTTGAACGCTTGGTCAGGATTATCATAAACGGAAGCATAATGAAAATCGCCAGCGCAAAGCGGATATCCATTGAAGCGAAAATGAAAAAGCTTGCAATGAATTTAACAACGGTTGTGAAAACCATTTCGGGGAAGTGATGCGCCCATTCGGCAACATCGAAAAGATCCGAGGTCATGCGGCTCATGAGTTGACCGACCTTGGTGTTGTCAAAAAACGAAAACGAAAGGGTCTGGAGATGGTCAAACATATCCTCTCTCATCTTGTTTTCGATTTTTATGCCCATTGAATGTCCGTAGTAGGATTGCAGATAGCCTGCGAAAGCCGAAACCGCTCTGAGCGCAACATAAAATCCGCAGATAAGGCCGATTCTTTTCAGCGTCAGCGAAGCGATATTCTCAATGCCTGCGTTGGTAATCTCACGCACGATAAGCGGCAGGATTATTTCGCAGGCGGCGGTGACTGCCGTGCAGCAGAGGACGAGCGCAAGGGTCGGCAAATGCTTTTTCAGATATGGGAAAACCCGCTTGAGGAGCGAAAAATTCTTTTTCGCTTTGTCGTTCAGCGATTTCTCAGGCTCTTTCGGCGGAAATGCGCCGTTGTCTTTCATTTTTAATCATCTCTCTTTCCCGCATAATAACATATACATTATATATTATCTAACAAAACTTGTGATTTGTAAAGTAAAATTTTGAAGAATTACAAAAGGGGCTGTCAATATACGACAACCCCGTTAAGAATATGAACCTTGTTATTTATTTTCCGATGCTGTCAGGATTAAGCAGGAAATCATAAATATTCATGGTTAAAAATCCGTGTTCATCATAATGCGTCGGAACGATATCTTTTGTTACAACTATTTTTTTGAATGAATCATCGATTTTTCTGAACGGCCGTATTTCCTGCATCCGTTTCGTTTCGTCCGGCAAAGAATATGCCGATTGAATATAATAGCGTGAAGACCCCAGATTGCAGACAAAATCGACTTCAAGCTGTTTGTGGCTTATTTTTCCGTTATTATCCTTCTCAACAATTGGAACAACGCCGACATCAACGCTGTAACCGCGCATACGAAGCTCATTATATATCACATTTTCCATTGAATGGGTCTGTTCAAACTGACGGAATTTGATACGGGCATTGCGCAGCCCGAGGTCGGAGAAATAATATTTTTTAGGAGTTTCAATATATGATTTTCCTTTAATGTCATATCTTTGAGCGGTTTCAATCAAAAATGAATCCTCGAGATAATCAATATATCTTTTTATCGTATTTGCGGTGATTTTAGAATTTTTTACTGATCTGAAGGTGTTTTTGAGCTTTTCGGGATTGGTAAGGCCGCCAATGGAAGAAGAAAGAATATTAAGCAGGTCTTCAAGCTCGCCCATATTTTTTATTCTGTTTCGCCTCTGTATATCCCGAATATATATTTCATTGAAAAGGCTTTCCAATAAGGCAGATTTATCATTTATATCATTTTGAAGAACAACAAGCGGTATTCCGCCGTAAAGCATATATTCGGACAAACCCTCATACTTATCCCCTTCATATACGGACATAAATTCTGAAAAGCTGAGAGGATACATATGGATTTCATCTCCACGGCCTGCAAACTCCGATATGATATCTTTTGACAGAAATTTTGCATTGCTTCCGGTTACAAACACATCGAGCTTATCGTTCCGGAGATAACCGTTCAGCACTGCCTCGAAGCATTCCAACATCTGTACCTCATCCAAAAGGAGATAGTACTGCCCTTCCCCTGCGGTTTTTGAACGGATATACGCCATAAACTTTTCGGGGTCAGCGCCTCTTTTCCGGCGATTCATTTCAATGAGGTTCTCTCCGATAAGATAAAGGTCGTCTGCAGAATCAAAAGCAAACCGTATAATATGGTCTTCATCTGTGCCGCAGTCAAGCAGATGCTGATAAAACAGGGTGTTCAGCAGATATGATTTTCCGCATCTTCTGATGCCGGTTATCACTTTTATTAAACCGTTATGCTTTTTCTTTATGAGTTTATCAAGATAATAGTCTCTGCGGATTTGCATAAAATCACCCCTTAACGAAGGATTTTTATAACTTGTTACATTTTTCTGTTATATAATAGCACGTTAATATCAAAAAGTCAAATTGTTTTGGGACTTTGCGAAGGATTTTTGCAACAACAACCATTTTTCCTTTCTGAATGAACGCCGGCTGTTATATTTTAAGCTTGAAAAGCTTTCACAAAATCATTGCGACAAGAACAGTATTGCATTATAGACGAATTTTATCATGAAACATTTTTTGCATACATAATAGCTTTGGAACGGCGTTTTTGAATAATCCCGTTTGCTTCCGAAATTTTCGCCTTTTCCTGCATAAACTATATTACAGCGATAATTTATGAAAGGGCGAAAAACATGTTTACTTATCATAGCCGTTCAAAAAGGGTTCTTGATTTTCTTTCACGCAGCAATCCGAATGCGGTTGCTCATATCTGCGGAATGAATGATTATCCCTCGATCTGCGGCACGATGATGCTTTATCAGACCAACACGGGCGTTTTTGCCGTGCTCTCCGTTGGCGGTCTGCCGAAAGAGCTTGGTTGCGGCAACATTCTCGCCGCTCATATCCATGACCCGCTGACGGGCAAGCACTATAACCCGACGAACGCTCCCCATCCGATGCACGCAGGCGATATGCCGCCGCTTTTTGCCGACGGAACGGACGCATGGTCGGCTTTTATGACCCGCCGCTTTAAGGTCTGCGATGTTATCGGCATGGATGTTGTTATCCACGCCCGCAGGGACGATTTCACAACTCAGCCCTCGGGCGATTCAGGCGATAAAATTGCCTGCGGAGAAATAAAAGCGTTCTCCGAAGTCTGCCGCTGACCTCGGAGAAAAGAAAAACAGGCTGCGCCGAACCGTCTTGACGGGGTTGACGCAGCCTGTTAATTTTGAAAAATCAGATAATACGCTTTTTATCAAGCTTGAAAATTTTGCCGCAGGCAATAAGTCCGATAACGGTCAGAACAAGCTCGATTGCCATGTAGGAGCCGTTATAAACAAGCGAATAGAGAGCAACCGCCATGCCCTCGGGGCAGTAGCCGCCCCAAACGGTAACGCCGCTGATGAAGTGGCAGACAAAGCGGATAACGCAGACAACCGCACCGCCGACGGCAAGCTCAAGCGACTGTTTGCCGCCGAATTTGCCCTTGAACATTCCGCCGAGACCAAGACAGCCGAAAGCAATGATGTAATCCGCAAGAGCAACAACGAGATAAGCGGCAAGGCCTGCAACATAGGTGAAATTCTTGTAGCCCATCATCATTTCAAACAGAGCAAGAACCGTGCTTGCGGCAAGACCCTTTTTGATGCCGTGGCGATAGGAAACGAGAATAACGGGAACCTGGCCGAAAAGGCTGAAGCCGCCGCCGTAGGCGTAAGGCCACGGAATGAGATCCGAAACGGTGAAGATCGCTATTGAAAGCGCAACCATGAGCGCACTTTCGGCAAGAACCTGGTTTTTGCTGATTTTTTCTGTCATTTTAACATTCTTCCTTTCGGTATTCAGGGAAGTCAAACGAAAAACCCGGCGCAAATCCCTGCGCCGGGCGTCAGACTTTTGAGCCTCTACCTACGCCCGCATTATCGGGATCAGGTTATAGGGTATAATCTCAGCCGCCGTTTGACAGCACCCCTGAATTGTTTCGGAGAAGCATCTCCAACGATTTAATTATATCATTATTATTTGCTTTGTCAATCCTGCTTTTTTGCTTTTTCGTTCTTTCCCTCGGGAGTGTCACGGTAGAACTGCGTTTTGGGGTTGGGATGCTTTGTTGAATTCCAAAGCTCATCCGCAACGGGTTTCCAGGCGGCGGCGAAGCGGTCGCATTTTGAGCAGAGCTGTTCTGCGCTCTCCGCTTCGATAAGGTCGGTTGATTTTGCGCCCGTTTCGGCGATTATCTTCCTCAGACACTGCGGATTTTCAAGCATCGGGCAGGGGCGAAGATGATTGTCGTTGAACGGCTGATTGTGCCAATAAGCCTGGAACAGCGGGCTTCTGAGACCCTCAAGCAGAGTTTTTTCTCTGATGTTGGAATCCGAAAAATGAATGAAAACGCAGGGCTCCATGTCGCCCTCGGAATTGATGTGGAAATAGTTTCTGCCGCCCGCAATACAGCCGCCGACATATTCTGCGTCGTTCTGGAAATCCATGACGAACATGGGCTTGCCGCTCTGAGAATTTCTGACCTTGCGGAGCCATTTATACATCTGAGCTCTCTGCTCGGGCGAGGGAATCAGGTCAACAACCGCATCTTTGCCGACGGGCATATAGTTGAAATAAAGCCCGAAGCGAGAGCCTTTTTCTATCATAAGGTCGATAAATTCGTCGCTCGTGACGGAGGGAATGTTTTTGCTTGTGTAGCAAACGGAAATGCCGAAGAAAAGGCCGTTTTTCTTGAGCAGATCCATGGCTTCAATCGTCTTTGAATAAGCGCCGTCGCCTCTGCGGAAATCGTTGCTTTCCTCCGTGCCCTCGATGCTCAGAGCAAGCGAGAGATTGCCGACCTCTTTCATTCTGTCGCAGAAAGCCTGATCAATAAGAGAAGCGTTGGTGTAAGCGAGAAATGCACAGTTCGGGTTCTCGGCACAGAGAGTGAGAATTTCATCCTTTTTTATGAGGGGTTCGCCGCCCGTGAGCATATAGAAATGCGTTCCGAGCTCCGTGCCCTGATCGACAATGCTCCGCATTTCGTCAAGAGAAAGATTGGATTTGTGGCCGTATTCGGCTGACCAACAGCCCTTGCAGTGATAGTTGCAGGCACTTGTCGGGTCAAAAAGAATGATGAACGGAATGTTACATTTATATTTTTCTCTGTTTGCTCTGACGGCTTTCGTGCCGTTGACTCCCGCACCCAGACCGAGAGCGAGCAGCATTTTTTTGATAACTCCCGGGTCGCATTCGTTAATGATATTCATTGCGAATTTATTCCAGACATTTTCGGGGTCCTGAACTGCTTTGCGGAAAGCGTCAAAATTCTTTTCGGGAAATGCTCCGCCCATGAGCTTCTGAGAGAGGTTAATCAGCTTGACGAGGTTTTCGGACGGATTTTTTTTGATATACTTAAAAATTCCGTCGAAAGCAACGGAAGCCGAGGCTCTCTGGACTTTTTCTTTTGCTGTCATCATTGTTCAGCCCTCCTTGGCGGTCGGTTCCGTCTTAAAGCCTGAATCGGCTCTGCGAAACCCTGATGATTTTGCCGGTGTGATAAAATTATAAATCGGAATTTCCCGAAAATCATCGGTCAGATAAAAAGATTTGTCTTAAACTCGGACAGGAGTCCGAGTTTGCGGGTATTATGCAGTTACTCATAATCATAACATAAAAATCAAGCCGTGTCTATAAAAATTTTAATTAGTTTTGGTTTAATTTTAATAATACTTGATTTAACGGCAAAAAAAGAGTAATATTTATTGGTGTAAAAACACGGGAGGTCAGGCAATGAAAGAAAAGCTGATGAGAGGCTCTCACGCCCTCGGACTTGCGGCGAGAATAATATTTTCGGTTGTTATTATTGCCGTTATTATATGGAAATATGATTATTTCAAGGATCTTGACATCAGAGGGCTGATTTCGGAAAGCGCAAATACTGCGGCGGCCGTCGGAACGGTGCTCGGCATTTATCTGCTCAAATCCGTTGTTCTCGTTATCCCCGCATCGCTGATTTACATTGCGGTCGGTATGGCGTTCCCGATGCATTGGGCTTTGCTCATTAATACGGCGGGAATAATCATCGAGGCTGCGGCTTCTTATCTTCTCGGAATAATTCTCGGCGGCCCTTATGTTATAAACAAGCTTGAAAAGACCAAATACGGCGATAAAATTCTTGAGCTTCACGGCAAAAACAAGCTCTCCGCAATTTTTCTTATCCGTTTTCTGCCTGTTTTTCCGATTGATATTGTCAGCCTCCTGCTCGGAGCGGTCAGAATGAGATTTCTGCCCTATTTTGCGATATCACTCGGCGGTATACTTCCGAGAGTTATTCTTTTCACGGTTCTCGGCGACGGGATTTACGATTATATTCCGATGCAGAAAATCGCCGCCGCTCTTGCATTAATTCTGCCGATTGCGCTTGTCGCATGGATTATAAAATATGCTCTTTCGGCAAAAAACAAAGAAGAAAACTACGGCAAACCGCCCTTTGAGCCGCTTTCGGAGAGCCGCCGTTATGTGATTTTTGACACGGACATGGGTCCCGACTGCGACGATGCGGGTGCATTTGCGATTCTGAATTATCTTGCGAAAAAATATGATGTCAAGCTTCTCGGCGCAGCGAACTGCACTTCAAATCCTTTCGGCAACGGAGCGATAAGGGCGATTGCGGAATTCTGCGGAGTTGAAGATATAAAAGTCGGCCAGCATGAAGGCTTTGAGCTTTTCAAAAATGACGATAAATACAATAAACCCATCACAAAAAAATACTGCCGCTTCGTTAACAGCTCGGTCAACGCCGAGCCTGCGGCAGAATTTTATAAAAAACTGCTCTCAAAAGCGGAGGATAATTCCGTAACGGTAATTTCGGTGGGTATGCTGACGAATATTGCCGAAATTCTCGAAAAAGAGCCGAAGCTTTTCAACTCAAAGGTCAATTCGATTGTCGCCATGGCGGGAAAATTCCCGTCGGGAAAGGAATTCAACATCGAATGCGACCCCGAAGCGGCGTCAACGGTTCTTGAAAAGTTCAGAAATGTCATTGTTTTTTCGGGCTTTGAGATAGGCGATAAGGTTATGACGGGCTTTACGGAGAAGCCTTCGGAGGACAACCCCGTTTTTGACAGCTACAGGCTTTATCTCGGCAAAAAAGAGCCGCCGTATCTGCGCGAAAGCTGGGATCTGACGGCGGTGCAGTATGCCTTTGAGGGTTGCGGAGAATTTTATTCTCTCTCAAAGCCGATGAAAATGACCGTTGACAAGGACGGAAAAATTACCGCCGTCAAGGATAAATATTCAAAGAGATATTATCTGATTCAGAAGGTTGCCGACGATGTGATTGCAGAGCATCTCAATGACTTGCTGAATAAAGCGGTTTACGGCGAAGAACCCGCCAAGGATGAAGCCGCTCCCGCCGAAAGCGGAGAAGCCGTGCCGCAAAGCATTGACAACGGTTAATAAAAAATGTATAATTTAATAAAAGTATTATTAAAATACAAAACCGAAAAGAGGTTTATAAAATGAAATCAATAAAAAGATTTGCGGCGGCTTTGCTTGCGGTTATGATGCTTTTATCCCTTGCGGCGTGCGGCGGCAAGGACGGCGGGGAGACAACCGAGGCAACCGTTCCCTCAACGACCAACTATGTCCGCGAGGTCAAAACCAAGGTTGCGGCTCTCAACGGCCCGACGGGTCTCGGCCTTGCAAAGATTGCGGTTGATAAGACCTATGCATACGATGTCGAATATTTCTCCGACCCTCAGGAGATCGTTCCCCTGCTGACAAAGGGTGAGGTTGACATTGCCGCCCTGCCGATAAATCTTGCGGCGAATCTTTATAAAAAGACAAACGGCGGCATTCAGATTCTTGCCATCAACACCCTCGGCGTTCTTCATGTTCTTGAAAACGGCGATTCAATCAAGAGCATTGCCGATCTGAAGGGCAAAACCGTTTATTCAACGGGTCAGGGCTCAACTCCCGAATATATCGTCAATTATATTCTTTCAAAGAACGGAATCGACCCCGAAAAGGATATCGACATTCAGTATAAAACCGCTCACAATGAGCTTGCAACTCTTGCAATTGAGGGCAAGGCAGATATCTGCATTCTTCCTGAGCCTTTTGCAACAAAAGCGTTTGCAGGCAACGAGAATATCAGAGAAGCACTCGATCTGACTGCCGAATGGGATAAGGTCTGCGACACTCAGCTTGCTCAGGGCGTTGTTGTTGCAAGAACCGATTATATCAAGCAGAATCCCGAAATAATCGAAGAATTCCTTTCGTTCAACGAGGTTTCGGTTAACTTCCTCAATGTCAAGCTCGACGCTGCGGCTTACTTCCTTGCAGACAACGGTTATTTTGAAACCGCAGAGCTTGCAAAGGCAACCCTGCCCGGCTGCAACATTGTTTTCATCAAGGGTGCGGAAATGAAAGAGATGGCAAAAGCCATGTTCGGTATTCTTTTTGAAGCAAATCCCGCATCGGTCGGCGGCGAAATCCCCGACGACAGCATCTACTATGGCGCATAATTCAAAAATAAAAAAGATACTGATTAAAGCAGGAGTCATTCTGATATGGCTCCTGCTTTGGTGGCTTTTGTCGGTAATTGTTGACAGCGAATTTCTTTTTCCGTCGCCCGTTTCGGTTGTCTCACGGCTTTTTGAGCTTGCGGGAACGGCGGATTTCTGGAAATCGGCGCTGTTTTCGCTCGGCAGAATCAGCCTCGGCTGTGTGCTCGGCGTTGCGGCAGGCTCGTTGCTCGGAGCATTGACTGCCTTTTCAAAACCGCTCTATGAATTTCTCAGCCCACTTCTGCTGACGGTCAAAACAACTCCCGTTGCTTCATTTATTATACTTATGCTTGTCTGGGTCAAGCGAAACGAAATCCCGATTGTTATTGCTTTTCTTATGGTCGTTCCCGTCATGTGGGCGAATGTTGCGCAGGGAATCAAAAACGCCGACCCCGAACTGCTTGAAGCTGCGGAAATATTCGGCTTTTCAAGAAGAAAGAAGCTCAGAGCAATTTATCTGCCCTCGGTCAAGCCCGCATTTGTTTCGGGATGCACAACGGCTATCGGTTTTTCGTGGAAATCCGGAATCGCCGCAGAGGTGCTTGCAACTCCGCCTGATTCGGTCGGATACAATCTTTATTACGCAAAGATTAATCTTGAATATGCCGACCTCTTTGCATGGACGGCGGCAGTTATCATAATGAGCTTTCTGCTTGAAAAAGCGGTTGTAAGATTGCTTAAAGGATCCTTCGGAGGATAATCATGTCAATTGTTCTCAACAACATATCAAAATCATACGGCGGCAGGCAGGTTCTTGAAAATCTGAGCTTTGAAATACCCGACAGCGGAATTTTCGGCATTTTCGGCGGCTCGGGCTGCGGAAAAACAACATTGATAAGAATTATCTGCGGTCTTGAAAAGCCGGATAGCGGAAGCATCGGCGGCGCAGAGAAGTTTTCGGTTGTGTTTCAGGAGGACAGGCTGATGCCGACAATGACGGCTCTCGAAAATGTTGCGGCTGTTTCCGACATTGAAACGGCAAAGAAATGCCTTGAAAAAGTCGGGCTTGCGGACAGCTTCGGGAAATATCCCTCGGAGCTGAGCGGCGGAATGAGCCGCAGGGTTGCCGTTGCAAGGGCTCTTGCGTTTGATGCACGGGCGCTCATTCTTGATGAACCGTTCAAGGGGCTTGAAGCGGAGCTTAAAGAGCGTATCGGCTCGATTTTCTGCGAATATGCCAAAACCAAGCCCGTTATCCTCGTCACTCACGATGAATACGGAATGTCGCTTGCAGATGCTTCCGTAACGCTTGAACAGCAGTGAAGCCTTCGGACTTCAAATTGACAAAATGAACAAAATCGGTCAATAATTTATGAAAAGTATGATTTTTTGCTTGCAATCGGAATAGTTTTATATTATACTATATAACGAACGCCGCTCTGTCGGAATTTATCGGATTCCGCCGTCGGCAAAAGATTAATCAAGCACACACAGATTTTAGGAGGAAAAACCATGTCAAAGAAAATTATTGCAATTCTTCTTGCACTCAGCTTCGTTTTTGCTTTCGCAGCCTGCGGCGGCAAGAATGACAACAATTCGGACACAACCACAACCACCGTTGACCCCTTTGAAGCTTTCGGAGAAGAAACAACAGGAGCTGCTGCTGAAGACACAACCGCAGCACCCGCAGCAGAGGATACCACTGCCGCAGGCGCTGAGGACACCACCGCAGCTTCTCAGGCTGTCGATGCTACAACCGCAGCTTCTCAGGCTGTCGATGCTACAACCGCAGCAGCTTCCGAAGCAACAACAGAAGCGGCTTCTAAAATGCCTCAGGGCAAGGAAGAAATCGTTGCTTATTTCAACACAGCAATAAACAGCGCAAAGAAAGATTCCAAGAGCATCACATCAAATTATATGAAGCACGCCGTTGCCGGTGAGGTAACAGGCGTTCCCAGCGCAATCGACAAGGTTCTCGGAGGAACAGGCAATTTCATCTCCGGATATATGGGCGAGGATGAGTCAAAACATAATGTTACATGGACAACAGCCGCCGATAAGAACACTAACTTCCCTGTTGAAAATGAAACATGGGCAAGCAAACTTACTGCCGCTGATGTTAAGGATGCTCAGATTAAGGAATCAAACGGCAAATACATGATTAGGATTACAACTGTTGCTGATGGCAAATCAGCTGATGTTAAGCATGGTCAGGGTCATGCTCCCAAGGCGTTCAATGTTGTTATGCCTGAGGTTGTTTCAAATAATATTCCCGGCGCAGTTGCAAAGCTTTTCAAAATCGGCACAATAACGATGAATTATCCCTCAAGCACCGTTACGGTAACTGTTGACGCTGCAACAGGCAGAGTGCTTACTGCAAATTATCTGCTTTATTGGACAATAAACATTCCTCTCGGAGACGGTGTAGTTGTTCTTCCGTTCTCAACTGAGAATGATTATGTTATTAATTGGTAATTTAAGGAGTCTTTAAATTGAAAAAAGAAGTTCTTGTTGAAACCTCTGCCCGCCATGTTCATGTCAGCCGTGAGGCTCTTGATATTCTTTTCGGCGAGGGATATGAATTAACCCGCAAAAAGGATCTTTCTCAGCCCGGTCAGTATTCATGCGAGGAGAGAGTTGCCGTTGTCGGCTCAAAGTCAAGCTTCCCCGCAGTTTCAATCCTCGGCCCCATCCGCCCCGCAACTCAGGTTGAGCTTTCGCTCACCGACGCCCGCAGCATAGGCGTAACCGCTCCCGTTCGTGAGAGCGGCGACATTGAGGGCAGCGGCTCCTGCAAGCTTGTCGGCCCCAAAGGCGAAATTGAAATCGAATGCGGAGTTATCGCCGCAAAGAGACATATCCATGCCACTCCCGAGGATGCCGAGAAATACGGCCTTGAGGATAAGCAGGTTGTTTCGGTTAAGATTGACTCAAACGGCAGAAAGCTCGTTTTTGACGATGTTGTTGTCAGAGTCAGCCCTAAATTTGCTCTTGCAATGCACATTGACACCGATGAATCCAACGCCTGCGGCGCTGTTCCCGGCATGATGGGCGAAATTCTTTAATATAGTTTTTTAACAGCAATAAATATGGTTTTGAGGGGCTTATTTCCGCCCCGTCTGCGTTAAAAATCTTTGAAATACACAAAGTATTCCTGCAGATTTTTGCCTTGACGGAACGAAAATCTTCTCCCTCAAAACTGCTTCGCATCTGAAATGCCCGAATGTGCGTGAGATGTTTATTTCAGACATATTCCATTGCTGTTAAAATAACTATACTTATTATAACTATTAAATGCGTTGAAGCTCTGACGGGCTTCAGCGCATTTTTTCTTTGAATTTTTTTGATTTTTCTATTTAATTCTTTTTTTTGTTGTGATATAATAAATAAATACAACAGAATATTTTTGCTGATTTTTTACAGGAGGTTGTTTCTATGGATAAAAATATTCCGAGAGCCGATTTCCCTGAACAGGTTGGGGTCAGTTCAAAAGAGATTAGCGCATTAATCAAGGATGTTGAGGAAAGCGGAATAGAGATGCATTCTCTGGTGATAGTCCGCCACGGTAAAATTGCTCACGAGGCTTACCGCTATCCTTACAACAGCAAAAGTCCGCACACAATGTATTCCGTCAGCAAGAGCTTCACTTCCGTTGCAATCGGTTTTGCGATTGACGAGGGGCTTTTGACTCTCGACACAAAGGTTATCGATATTTTCCCCGAATACAGGCCGAAAAAGTTCGATGAAAACCTTGAAAAAATGACGGTTTTCCACCTTTTAACCATGACTGCGGGCAAGGATGTCAGCGTTTTCAGCGACAAAACAAAGGGCAGCTGGGTCAAGCAGTTCTTTGAGTCAAAATGGGCTTTCGCCCCGGGCGAGGGCTGGCGTTACATCAGCGAAAATACTTATATGTGCAGTGCAATTATAAAAAGACTGACGGGTCAGAACATGCTCGATTATCTCATGCCGAGGCTTTTTGAGCCGCTCGGTATAACCCGCAGACCGTTCTGGGAGTCCGATTCTGAGGGCAATCCCGCAGGCGGCTGGGGTCTGTTCATAACGACTGAGGAGCTTACCCGCTTCATTCTCTGCATTCAGCAGGGCGGAAAATTCTGCGGAAAGCAGGTTATCCCCGCATGGTATGTTGAGCAGGCGACGAAAAAGCAGGTTGAGAATCCGCAGAACTCCGAGAGAGACAGCACCGACGGCTACGGATTTTTCTTCTGGAGAAATAGAGACGGCGAAAGCTTCCGTGCAGACGGAATGTTTTCACAGTTCGGCTTTGTTTTCAACAAGTATGATGCGGCGGTCATAATGACCTGCAGCGAGGTTTTTGAAGAAAAAACAAGAGACTGTTTATACCGCCATTTCCCCGCAATTTTTGTTGAGGAAAGCGAAACAGAGCCGCAGGATGCGGTTAAAGATCTGAGCTTCAAGCCCCTTGAATCGCTTCCTGCAGCGCCGAGAAGCGTTACCGAGGAATTCATCAAGGGCAGAATAATTCATTTTGCCAAAAATCCCGTGCTCAATGCAATCGGCTGGCCGCTTTCGATGCTGCCGCTTGCAGTTGTGTTTATGTCTGCCAACCGAGCGGGCAACATCGACAATGTGGTTCTTGAATTCATGGAAAATGAATGCACGATGGCATGGGACGAGGGCAAGGAACACAACAAAATCCACTGCGGAATGGACGGCGTTGACCGCTACAGCAAAATCCGCCTCGGCGGAATCGACCTTACCGCAGTTTCAACCGCCGCATGGGAGGACGAGAACACTCTTGAAATCCGCATGAGACCGATTGAATCGATTTGCGAAAGAAGAATAAAGCTTGTATTCAACGGCAAAAACGTAACGCTTTACCCCTCAAGCAATCCGCCGCTTTCAACCATTGCGGATAATGTCAAGGGCTTTGCGGCGTCATTTATGCCGACGGAAAACTTAGCAGAGCTTAGCGAAAAGGTTATAATGAAGCTTGACGCCGTGGCGGAAGCTCCGCTGTTCGGAAAAATTATCTGAGGACGGAATATATGAGAGAACAGAGAACGGGAACAACCGGATACCGTGCAAATCACGGCGGCAAAAAGGCTTTTGTCGCTGCGGTTTCGGTTATTTCTGCCCTCATTGTTCTGCTTGTTGCGTTTTTATGCTCCAAAAACAGTATTTTCTTTTCTTTGGCGAAAAAAAGTGCAGAGAAAAACGAATTTTCAAAGGCTTTTCAGCTTGTAGAAAAATCAGGCGGAGAAAAAGCCGAAATGCTTGAAAAATACATAAATCTTCGCCTTGAAATCAACGAAAGCTATCCGCTTTTGCTCTCGGAATACGATTCCGAAAAGCTTTCCTCCTGGAATGAAGCCGCCGCAGAGCTTGCCGAAAACCCGGAGCTTTTGGGCGAAAAAATTTCATCTGAAGCGGTTTCTCTCTCTCAGACACTTTCTGCAATCACCGATGCGGCTTGGGATTATGAAGCAAAGCGTTCGGATATTCTGAGCCTTATGGAAATTTTTGCGGAAATAAACCGTCTGCACACAAAGGACGCCGAGGGCAAGAACACTTCGTTCACCGTTGCTGAGGAACGCAGTAAAATCAGCGAGTGGGAGCGGCTTAACAATTCGCTTTCGGAGTTTGCCGCCACCGCCCCGAACGCCGAGGGCGCATATCTGCTCAATTATCTGATAAAAGAGGTTCAGGGCGAGATAGCCGACCTCAACTCCGCCATGGATTCCGTCATTGCAGACGGCTATGCCGAAACGGATCTTGTCCGCTTCAGCGGCGAGGGTCAAAAGCGTTTCCCCGACATTTATAACAGCAGCAACGAATCGGTAAATTTTGCCGATAAAGAAAAATATGAGCAATATATGTATAAAGAGCTTTGCACGGGCTTTGTTGAAAGCCTCGGCGGTTTTTATGCGCCGTGACGGAAAATGCGGACAGATTTTTTGCTCTGTCCCATTGACACTTGAATTCCGTTATGCTACAATAAGCTTGTAAAGTTAAAGGGGAGTAGCTTTAGGGGCATGCCCCGAGCCGATTGTCAACACCCGTTGCCCAAAGGGCATCTGGCGTCGGCCCGATTTTTTGGAAGCAAGACCTTTGACAGAGTGTTCTGCACTTTGTCAAGGTCTTTTAGTTTTTTTAACAGCAATAAATATGGTTTTGAGGGGCTTATTTCCGCCCCGTCTGCGT
>CAYXVM010000003.1:0-27512 GCA_964468465.1 uncultured Clostridium sp. | reverse complement strand
TGAAAGAAAGACTTTGCTCAATCTAAACGGAGAGTGGGATTTTGAATTCGATTTCGGCAACAGTAAATTTGATTCGGGTATTCTTGAAAAAGAAGAATGGGACAAGAAAATCATTGTTCCGTTCTGCCCTGAGAGCAAGCTTTCGGGAATAGAATATACGGATTTTATTCCCGCCGTCTGGTACAGAAAGACCGTAAACATTACAGCTTCTCAGCTTGATGGCAGAGTAATTCTGCATTTCGGAGCGGTTGACTATGAGACAAAGCTCTATATCAACGGCAAGAAAGCGGGTTATCACAGGGGCGGCTATTCGTCGTTCCAATTCGATATAACCGATTATCTGATCGAGGGCGAAAACGTTATCTGCGTCAATGCGGTTGACGATGTCAGAAATCCCCTTGTTCCGAGAGGAAAGCAGAGCGAGGAGCTCAAATCTCACGCCTGCGACTACACGAGAACCACGGGCATCTGGCAGACGGTATGGCTTGAATTTGTTCCGAAAAGCTACATCAAGAGCTTCAAGCTTTTCCCCGATTACATTAACGGCGCTCTGACGGTCTCAGCAGTTGTTGAGGGCGAGGGCGATTTCAGCGTTTCCGCATCATACGAGGGCAAGCCCATGGGCAGTTTTTCAAAAACCGCAAGCGGAACGGTTACGGGCGAAATCAAGCTTACAGAAAAGTATCTCTGGGAGCCGGGCTGCGGCAGACTTTATGACCTTGAGCTGACCTTCGGTGAGGATACCGTAAAGAGCTATTTCGGCCTGAGAAATGTCAGAATTGACGATTATAAATTCCTTATCAACGGCAAATCCGTTTTCCAGAGACTTGTTCTCGACCAGGGCTTCTATCCCGACGGAATCTACACCGCTCCGACCGAGCAGGCTCTTGAAAATGATATCAGACTTTCACTTGCCGCAGGCTTCAACGGCGCAAGACTTCATCAGAAGGTCTTTGAGCCGAGGTTCCTCTATCATTGCGATAAGCTCGGCTATATTGTCTGGGGCGAATATGGCAACTGGGGTCTTGACTGGTCAAATATCGCTGCGCTTGAATCAATGCTGACCGAATGGTGTGAATGCGTTGAAAGGGACTTCAATCACCCTGCAATCATCGGCTGGTGTCCGTTCAACGAGACATGGGATATCGACGGCAGAAAGCAAAATGACGCGGTTCTCAGAAGCATTTACAGAGTTACAAAATGTCTTGACAAAACCCGTCCCTGCATTGACACAAGCGGCAACTTCCATGTTGAAACCGATATTTACGATGTTCACGATTACGATCAGAACCCCGAAACATTCAAAGAGAATTATGACAAGCTGATGACCGAAAACGTACTCTTTGAGAGATTCCCCAACCGTCAGATGTACAGCGGAAAAGGCCCTGCTTTTATCAGCGAATACGGCGGACTTCAGTGGTCAAAGGGCGACAGGGGAGACGCATGGGGCTACGGCAACGCTCCCAAGAGCGAGGAAGAATTCTTCGCAAGATACAAAGGCCTCACCGACGCTCTGCTTGATAACTACAGAATGTTTGCCTTCTGCTACACTCAGCTTACCGATATCGAGCAGGAGCAGAACGGCGTATATTACTACGACCGCACTCCGAAATTCGATGTTGAAAAATTCAGAGTAATAAACTCACGCAAAGCGGCTATTGAGGACTGATAAAAGTTCATATCAAAACAGTTAATGCCCGAGGTTCGGCTTATCCGACCCTCGGGCGTGTTTTAACGGCAAATCAATAAAAGCCAATGGATCAACCGTAGGGGAGAACTGTGTTCTCCCGCCTGAAAAATGATGAAATGATGTGTGTCTGTGGTACATGCCGGTAGGGGCGACACTTATAAAATGAAGAAATGAAGCGTGCCTGCGGCACATGAAGTTTTTGCTTTCGCAAAAATGAAGTTTGCTTCGCAAATTTTTGTTGAAAAATAATGATTTTTCGTAGGGAACGCCGTCCTCGGCGTTCCGTGGGATTTGGAGCATTTTCACGGACAGCCGCAAGGGCTGTCCCTACGATTTATTATTCCAATTTGTAGGGGACGATGCCCACATCGTCCAAAATGCAAAGTTAACTAATTTTGCAGTATTCACGGTATGGCGGGGGCTTGCTCCCGCCGTTTTGGATTTATAAAAAGGAATTTACCAAATTATTCGCCTGCGGCGAATCGGTTCGTCGAGGACGCCGAACCCTACGGATTTGTCGTGAATTTCTGCGTTTTCAGGCAGAAACCGTAGGGGACGGGTCACCCGTCCCGCATAAACCGAGCCTTTGTTTTTTGTGTTTTCCGGAACGCCGAGGACGGCGTTCCCTACAAAAAGCCGATTAACATATCTGCACAATTCGGTGTTTTTGGATTAAACATTAATCAATTGTTTATTGCAATATTATTTTGTCGCAATAAAGAAAAATCTCGGAAATCTGAATATTATTTCACAATTCCCCCGAAAAAGAAAAAAGACGGTTGGAAAACCGTCTTTTTTGGAGCTGCTAGGCAGACTTGAACTGCCGACCTCATCCTTACCAAGGATGCGCTCTACCACCTGAGCCATAGCAGCAAAGAGCGTTCGCTCGGAACGGATGTTATAATAACATAATACGAGGAATTTTGCAAGACTTTTTTGAAAAATTTTTAAAAATATTTGAAAAGCCCTGAAAATCAGATAATTTTCTCGTTAACCGCTTTTTCAACAAGCTCGGCGAACAGAGAGCAGGACCAGCTGAACCAGCTTCTTGTGAATTTCTTCGGGTTGTTTGCGTCAAAGCCCTCGTGCATATATCCCTTGCCGCCGTCGGTTGTTTCGAGCATATGCAGAATCTCTCTGATTTCGTCGGGGCTGTTGCTCGTCAGACCCTGCATCGAAAGAGCAATGTGCCAGATATATCCCTCGGGAGTATGCGGACTACCGACGCCCTTTGCAAATTTGCCCTCATAATAATAAGGATTGTCCTTGCTGAGAATAAATCTGCGTGTGTTGCGGTATATTTCGTCCTCACAGTCGCAGAAGCCGAGGTAAGGAGCGGAGAGCAGGCTAGGAACATTCGCATCGTCAAAAAGGAAATAATCGCCCTTGCCGTTGACCTCGCAGGCATAGATTTTGCCGTGATTTTCGGTTTCAATAACGGCGTATTCGTTGATTCCCGCTTCAATTTCCGCTTTGAGAGCCTTGCATTCGTTTATCAGCTCGGTTTCCTCTTTATGAGCGGCTTCAAGCATTTCGGCAAGATAGCCGAGAACGACCGAAGCGAACATATTTGAGGCGACAAGATATCCGTAGCGGCAGCTGTCGTCGCTCGGGCGGAAGCCCGACCAGGTCATGCCCGTGTATTCAACGGGGTTGCCCATGCCGTTGTTGCCTAAGGTGTCCTTCTCGGGAGCGCCGATTCTTGTGAAACGGTAAGGAGATTTTTCAAAATGATGCTGTTCCGTTCTCCAAAGGTCAACGGTTATTTTTGCGCTCTTAATAAAATCTTCGCCGAGCACACTTCCGTCGCCCGTTGCTTTCCAATATAAATAGGTGAGCCTTATCGGATAGCAGAGTGAATCAATTTCGTATTTTCTTTCCCAGACTATCGGATTGTTAAGCGGATAATCGTTAAATTCTCTGTGCTTGTTAGGCTTCTTTTTGTAGGCGTTGGCATAAGGCTCGGTTTCGATATACATTCTCTGCCTTTTGATAACGCCCTTGATTAAATCCGCTATTTCTTCGTTTTCGGCGACGAGGGGAATATAGTGCGAAACCTCTGCGGTGGAATCTCTGAGCCACATTGCGGGAATATCGCCCGTGAGAACAAAAACCGAGCCGTCAGGCATGTATTCCGTTGCGGTTTCAATGGTGTTGGGGTAACAGTTTCTGTAAAGCTCGGCGAGCTTCGGGCTGTATTTTTCAATTTTTTCGCAGTATTCGTTAATATGTTTTTCAACGCATTCGGGTATTTTCATTGATTTCACCTTTCGGGATATTTTTATAAATGATATTATAATCTGCCCGATAAGTCAACAAAATTTTCAAAAAAGCGGATAGTTACACTTTACATTACGGCATAAAATATGGTAAAATAAGTTAGAAAAATATGATTCGGGGGAAGTAAATAATGGAAAAATACGGTCTTGTTCTTGCAGGGGGAGGAGCGAAAGGCGCTTATCAGCTCGGCGCATGGAAGGCTCTCCGTGAGCTCGGAATTGAATTTTCCGTTGTTGCGGGCGTTTCGATAGGTTCAATCAACGGTGCGCTGATTGCTTCGGGCTGTTACGATGAGGCGGTTGAGCTTTGGAAATGCGCTTCGGTTGACAGAGGAGTTAAGATTACTGAGGAGCTTAAAGATCCCGAAAATCTTTTCAGCTTCAGAAATTTCCCTGCACTTTTCAAGGAAATTGTCAGAAACGGCGGTATTGACGCTTCGCCGACCAAAGAACTGCTCAATCAGTTTATCGATGAGAAAAAGGTCAGGGAATCAAAGGTCAATTTCGGCATGGTAACATATCTGCTTTCCGAGCTTTCGCCGCTTGAAATATTTATCGACGATATCCCCGAGGGTCAGCTTGTCGATTATCTTCTTGCGTCCTCAAAGGTTCCCGGCGTCAGCAAAATCGGACCCGAGGGCGAAAAATTCCTTGACGGCGGAGTTTATGACAATGCGCCGATTGAAATGCTGAGAAAAAACGGCTACAACCGCATCATCGTTCTTGATATTTCAACGAGAAAGGGCATCGGTCATAAGGATGATATTTCCTGCGCGGAAGTAATATATGTCAGACCCTACGACATTGAGGATTTGGGAGCGGCTTTTGACTTCGGCGAGGAAATCCACGAAAAAAGGGTTAAAATGGGCTATCTTGACACGAGAAAGACTTTTGGCTGTCTCTCGGGCAGGCAGTATTATTTTGAGAGCGAGGTATTCAGAGAAATGGTTGTTGAATACGGCGCAAACGCCGTTGAACAGCTTGAAACTCTCGGCAGGCTTCTCGGAGTCGACAGGCTCAGGGTTTACCGAAAGGATGAATTTCTGACCGCCGTTAAAGAAAAATATATTGATTACAAAGCGGAACAGCAGGAAAAGGAAGCGGAGACCGAGCAGAAATTTTACGGTCAGATTCTTAAAAAGCTTCCACGCTTCGGCGCAAACGATGAATATTCCGAGGCGCTTGCGGTGCTTGATAACTATATAGTTTAAGAGGAACGAAATATGGAAAAAATACTGATGTTTAACCTCAATCCGTCGGCTGAGTCTGCGGTTAAAAGAGCGGCTCTGCTGATGAAAATGCGTGTTCAGCCCGTTGAGGCGAACCAATACGGTTCAACGCTTGAAAGCATAATCAATAAAAGCGGCGATTCTGATTATGACGGCGAAATTCCCGAAGAAAGCATGATAGTGCTCTGCGGAATCACGGGCAGGCGCATGAACGAACTGCTGACCTCTCTTCAAAGAAGCAAAGCCGAAATAACCTATAAAGCGGTTTTAACGCAAAACAACTATAATTGGACTGCTCTGAAAATGTTTTCCGAAATGGAAAACGAAAAAAGGGCAATTGAAAGCACATTGAACAATTAAAATATAGTTTACGCCTGCACGGAATTGAACCGAGCAGGCTGTTTTTTTTGACCGAAAAAGCCGTTTTCAGGCGATAAATGTGAACAGTTTGTAAACAATGAGATTTTTTCTGAAATAATCCCCGAAAAATGACATTATTATATGAGGAGTAAATAATAGGCGGCTCGCACGGATAGGGTAACGGTAATAATCCGAAGCACGGTTTCTCGTGGCAGATTTGCCCTTACTCATCGTTAAAATACTCGTTAATCCGAAAGGATTAACTGCGTTTTATGCCTCGATTAAGACCAAATCTGCACACGATAAACTGCAAAGCATCAAAAATGCTTGGAGTAAAGATGAGATTTGTTGTCTTGAGATGGCAGCCTTGCTGACGCAAGGCAACAGCGAAAGCGACAAACATCGCTTTAATACTGCATTTTTGACGGGTTCGGTTTATCGCCGTTACCCTAAGCGTTCACAATGCGGAGAGCAATTCCGTGCAGAGCTGCCGCTTAAAAATAAAAGCAGATTATCGGCTGAATCCGAAAGGGACTGACCGATAATCTGTTTTTTGTTTCAAAAAGTTTTAGCCGCTTTTATTCGATTGTCAGAGTGTGGATTTCATTGTCGGCTATTGACAGCGGGATTTCAAGCGTGCCCTTAAACCTTTCGGTGAACGGGATTTCCTTGCCGTCAAGAGTGACCTTGTATTTAATGCTTTCATCATCGCTCATTGCCGCCAGCACGGTGAATTTTTCGCCGTTTCCGAAATATGTAAGGTCTGCCCTGAGCTTTTTGTTATCATCGGCAAATTCGGCAAAATCAACCCAGGTGTCAAAGCCCGTGTTGAGTGTTCCGGCCTTGAAATAGGCGTTTGCCCACATGGTTATGGGAGTGGAAAGGCCGCCGAAATTATGGAACCAGCCGCCTCTGCCCGTCACGACATTGACCATTTCAAATGTATAATAGGAATAATCAACCTCACGCTTCCAGATGTCAAGCGCAAGCCGTGCAATGGTGTAGGCAAAGTCGCTTTCGCCAAGATCGAGCATGGATTTCCAGATAAACCATTGGTGGGGGAACCAGACATTGCCGTTCCAATAGCCGTTAACCATAAAGTAGCCCGCAGTCATATCAACCGCGCTTATGCCGTATGGCGAGAGCATTTCTTTTTCATTTTTAAGATGGTCGAGAATTGCTTCACGCTGTTCCTTGGTGCAGGCGCCCGCAATTATCGGGTAAATTCCGTCAAGACCCTTGTTTAGATTCTCGCCGTCCTCGGTGAGCATAAATCCCGTGGGGTTATAGTCCTTGTCGTGGAGAACATAGCTGAAATATCCGCTCTTTTCGTCCCATGAATATTTTGTCAGAGCGTTTGTCAGTCTTTCAATGTCGGCGGTGTATTCCGAGGCGTCGTCAGCCTTGCCGAGCTTTGAAGCCGCCATGCGCAGAATTTTGCCGCATCTGATAAGCTGTGAGGTTGAAATAACGGGAGCGGTGGTGTCACGGATGTTTCTGTCCATCATCGCCACTTGAGCGGGGTAATCGTCCATACCGCTTGTTGAATAAAAATAGTCATAGGTTGTGGTCAGCCCGCTTTTGAGTTTGGCGGTTGTTGAGCCTCTGACCTTGCCCGCAAGAAAATCATAATAAAGCTTTGCCCTCTGATACATGGCAAGAAGCTTTGATTTATCGTTGGTGCGTTTGAGCATTTCAAGATAGAGATACATCTGAACGGGAACGGGTGAGCCGTGGTGAAGAAACGCATAGTCGGGGTTGCTTTCATCGCTCAGATAGGTGTCAAGGCTGTATTCGGCGAAACGCTCCGAATAATCGAGCATACCAAGCCCGATGAAGCCCGAATCCCATGTGTAAAGGCAGTCCCATCGCTTGCCGGGCGTGTGGTGGATAATGTATTCGCCGTGCTTATAAATCGGATATACGGCGTTTGTCATAACCGTGGCTTTAAGGATTTCACAGCTTTGCTCGTATTTTTTGCCGTCTCGGTTGAGTGAAACGGGAGCGGCTTCTTCAAGGCGAGAATTATAAATCTTTTCATATTCCTCGGCTGATTTATAATCGGTTTCGCCCTTTGAGATAACGGCGTATTCAATATGTCTGCCGTGCGGCTCAACAAAAATTGTGTGAATTATTGCGTTATTGAAAAATCCGTCATCGCTGTGCTTGCGTGAGAATGAACCGGTAAAGCTTTCAGTAACATCGTCAAAGGTCGGGTCGGAGTTTGAGAGCCTCGCCGTCATGCAGTCCTCAAGCGCACCCGTTGCGATTTCACGCAGGCGGGTGTTGCCGTTAAAGGTGCGAAGAATAAAGTCGCCGTCAACACAAGGGTATTTGCACACGGTTTTATATCCGCCGTCGGGCTGAGCCTCTGCCGAGAATTCGGGAACATAATCGTATTTTTCCGTTACGGTTTCTATTTTGCTCAAGTCGTTCTTTTCGCAGATGCAGAAAAAGTCAAACTCAATTCCGCCCGTGCCGAGAGCTTCAAGAGAAATTTTAAAATCTCCTTTCTCAACTTTGCCGAGAGAAATAAGAACCGTTGCAAGCTCGTCTGTGGGAGCAAAAACCGTTTTTTCGCCGTTAATAAGAAAAGCGGAGCTTTTTTCGCTCGGAATATAGTCCACGCCAACCATTTTTCCCTGCTCATATTTTATGTCAGAGGTTCTGTATCTGACTGCAAGAACGGCGTTTTCAAAGCTGTCGTTGCAATGGAGCGTGAGCGAAAGGCTGTCGCCCTTTTCCGAGCCGAAGGGCGGAAGATAGCGGTGGGGCATATGCCATTTTCCCGCTCTGTCGCCCAAGCCGAAGCCGCCGACAAAGCGGTTATCCGCAAATTCGCCTTTTTTGAAGCCGTCAGCATTCTGCTCATCCCACGGCCTTTTAACCGCATAACCGTAGCTGTCATATTCAACGGCTTTTTTGAAAGCGCATTTTTCGGGCAAAGATAGTCTGCAATAATCCGCCGACGGATATTCGATTGACTCAAAGAAATTGATAACGCAGTTTTGGATCAGCTCGGAATTATTGACTATTTCCGTGCGGATAAGCGTGCTTTCATCGGTCAGGCGGACATAGGAAACCTCGGCGTAAACCTTATCCTTCCATTCAAGGTCGTGCCTGTATGTAAAAATCGAATAGTCGGGGCTGCATCTCCACGGATGACAACCCGAGGGAAGGGTGGTATTCGGCACTTTGATGTCGCCGCCGAATATTGCGGGGGCAACGGTCAGGTCAAACCGAACTCCTTTTGCAAATTCGTGCTCGGCAATGCGGGATATTCCCATATATTTTTTGCCGTAGGGTCCCCATGCGGGGAAGCAGCGAGAATAAACCATTTTAATCATCCTTTATCTTCATTGTTTTATCATTTTACTTTATAGCGAAATCGGAAAAGACAACATGGAGCTGTGCGCCCTCGATTTCAAGCTCAAGCCAAGCTCCCGTTTCAGCGTTCCGTGTTAAAACGAAAACTCCTCTTTCGCCCGTGCCCGTGTAGGTCCAGATACCGTCAGCATAGGTCTTCTGAACATCGATTCCCTGCGCCGTGTCCGTGAGCGCTTGAGTGAGCAGAGCGCCGAAAGCGGTTTGCGGGAATCTTGTCAGATCCGTTTCAAATTTCAGCCCGTCATATGTAACCGTGCAGATATCCGAAGCGTAGGAAAGGGCAAGAGGCTTGAGAATTTCGGGGGAGAGCATCTGAATTTCAAAGCTGTCGGCACTTTTTTGAGTGAATAACGCCGTCATTTCCGTGTCGCCGTAGACCGCATTGATATTCGCCGTGAACGAGGTCGGCACGGGCGGGGGAGAATCCTTTGAAATGCTTTGCTTTTCACATCCTGCCGCAATCAAAAGAAGCAATGCGGCAAAAACCGAAAAAGCTCTTTTCAAAAAATCACCTGCTATTCAAATTTTGAAAAAAGCTCAGGCAGGTTGTTAAGAACATCGCTCGGGAGCATTCCTCTCATAGAAGTTTTTTCGGCAACCTCGTCGGCGCTCATGCCATGGAGAAAAACAGCGCTGACCGCCGCATCAAACGGAGGCATTCCCTGAGCGGCAAGCGAAACCGTCATGCCTGCGAGCAGATCGCCGCTTCCTCCTCGTGCAAGCCCTGCATTGCCGGTTGAATTAACATAAATCCGAGCAGGATTTCCGCCGCAGACACCGGTGTTGGCGGTTTTGAGAACACCGGTAACGCCGTATTCGGCCGCAAATTCATAAGCCGCAGATATCGGATTTGTAACGATTTCCGCAACGCTTTTGCCGCATATGCGGCTCATTTCGCCCGGATGGGGCGTTATGATGACGGGTGCCTGAGCTTCTTTCAATACATCTATATTTGTGCTCAGCGCATTTATTCCGTCAGCGTCAATTATCATCGGAATTTTAAGCTCTTTAACGAGATTTGTGACTATTCTTGTCGTGTCCTTATTGAAGCCCATTACGCAGCCTATCAGAACCGAGCTTGCTCTTTCTGCGGCTCTGAGGATATCTCCCGTTGCGGAAAAAGCAAAAGTGCCCTCAAAATTCGTTTCAAGCGGCAGAAGCAAAGGCTCGGTGAGCTTTGATGCGATTGCAGGGTATGCGCCCTGAGGGAACGCCGCCGTAACAAGACCCGCTCCGCTTCTGAGCGCACCGCCGACTGCAAGGCACGCCGCCCCGGGCATTCTGACGCTGCCGCAAACGCAGAGAGCGTGACCGTAGGTGCCTTTATTTGAAACGGGTTTGCGCTTCGGGAGCATTTTCTTTATATCGCCCGCTCCGAGAGTGAAGCATGCAACGCTGTCAAGATTTCCGAAATCCCCGTCGGTTATGCCGATATCCGCAACGACGGTTTTTCCGCAATAGGAACAGCAGGGCTTCATTATATGAACGGGTTTATATGCCGAAACGGCGATAGTCATATCCGCTTTGAATACCGTCCCTTGAGCCGATGCGCTGTCGCAGTCAACGCCTGCGGGAACATCTATTGAAACAAGCGGAGCTTTTGAAAAATTCACCGTCTGAGCCAATGCGCTCAGGGAGTCGCTGAGCTTGCCCGAAAAGCCCGTTCCGAAAACCGCTTCAACGATTATATCCGCTCCGTCAATGAGCGGCTTTAACAGATAAAGATTATTGTCATAGCGAACGATGTCGATTCCTGCGGTTTCAACAAGCGAGAACATGTCGATTGCGTCCTTTGCTTTCGGTTCTCCGCAGGCGAGCATAACGGTAACATTACAGCCGTATTCCCACATTTTTCGGGCAATAACAAAGCCGTCTCCGCCGTTTTTGCCTTTTCCGCAGATAACAAGAACCTTTTTCGGATTCTCCCTGCTTATCTTGAATTGATTTTTAATTATTTTTGCGCATGCCTGCCCTGCGTTTTCCATAAGCTGAGGGAACGAAACACCCCTTTTAACCGCATTGCATTCAGCCTGATACATCTGATTGCTCGTGACAACAAACATTTCAATCACTCCGTTATAGGTTTGATTTAATTCTATCACATAATTGCAGCTTTTAACAGCATAAAATAATATTTTTTGTCATTTTTTTGTATTTTAGTGTTGATACGGTGTTTTCGGAATGATATACTTTAATTAAATACTGCCTCGGAGGATAAACACATGGAAGAATATATCAACGGTTATATCCGTGAACGGCTTCAGGGCGACGGAGGAGAAATAACCTTTGTCAAGCGTGAGGGCGGCGAAATAACCGTGCTTTTGCAGGGCGAATGCTCAAAATGCCTGATTCTTGACCGCTGTCTTTCCTGGATAGAACAACAGATTAAAAAAGATCTCGGCGAGAGCGTCAAGGTCATCGGAATCAGAAAAAAGCCCTATTTTCAGGATGTATGAGGTTGAATTATGGCACACATAAAGGTTGAAAGAAGAAGCATGAGACCCGAGGAGTGGATTAATCTTCGCTTCGGCTGGCTCAAAAGGCATATTTACAGCGAAAAAAACGAGATAACCGATTTCAGAATCAGAGAAGCCCGTCAGGTCTCCGAAATGAATTTTGAATTTTATGATGATGAGCCGAGAGAGCTTAAAAGGGGAGATATGTATTTCACCCCCGACGGCACGGCGTTTATTGAAGCGGATTATGAACTGCCCGAACGCCTTGAGGGAAAGGAATACTGCTTTGCGCTCAAAACTGCGGCTGAAATGATAGTCAAAGTCAACGGCGTTTATGTCGGCGGAATTGACCCGAACCGTGAGCGGCTCAATCTTTCGGATTATGTCAGCGGCAGAAAGCTTCATTTTGAAATTGTCGGCTACAACCGCTCAAAACCCGATGACGAGCGCAACCCCGAGAGCCTGAGCGTGAGAGGATGCAGGCAGATTTTCGAGGGCGGTTATATTGCAGTTGTCAATAAGGCGGTTCAGTCGCTTGTTTATGATATCGAGATTCTCCTTGATGCCGCTCAGAGCGGAATGTTCAACGAGGATTTTTCCGCTCTTGTTATCCGTGAGCTTGACAGCGCTCTTAATCTGATTGATTTTGACTGCTTTGATACCGATGATGTCAGAGCGGCGGCTGATTATATCGACAAAAACATATTTTCCAATAAAGACTATAAAGGCAGCGGAAGCGTTGCGCTTGTTGCCTATTCTCATCTTGACATTGCTTATTATTGGCGCAGGATTCATGCCGTTCAGAAGAATCTCAGAACGGTTCTGATTCAGCTTCGGCTCATGGATAAATACCCCGAATTCAAATATGCTCATACGCAGGCTTACACCTATGAAACGGTTGAAAAATACTATCCCGAAATTTTTGAGGAGCTTAAAAAGAGAATTGCCGAGGGAAGATTTGAGCCTGCGGGCGCAATGTATATCGAGCCGGACTGCAACATTCCCTCCTGCGAGAGCCTTATCCGTCAATGCCTTTACGGTCAGAGCTACTACAGAGAAAAGTTCGGCATGACCGTTGAAAACTGCTGGCTGCCCGATGTTTTCGGCAACAGCTGGATTCTTCCTCAGATTCTGAGAAAGAGCGGAGTTAAATATTTCGTTTCCAACAAAATGTCAACATGGAACGACACCAACAGATTCCCCCACAACAACTTTATCTGGAGAGGAATTGACGGCACGGAGGTTTACGCCTGCGTTCCGCCGACTCACTTTATCGCCTGGAATATGCCAAGCCAGATTCAGGGCAATTGGGAGGCTTATCAGGATAAAAACACGGGCGGTCAGACCTTGCAGATGTTCGGCTACGGCGACGGCGGCAGCGGCGTGACCGAAGAAATGCTTGAAATGATGAGACGCTTTGAAAAGCTTTCGGTTATGCCCGAAACGGAGCACACGACCGCCAAGGAGTTTCTGGAAAAGAACCTTGACGGCAACGATAAGCTTTCTGTCTGGGACGGCGAGCTGTATCTTGAGATGCACAGGGGCACTTTCACGACAAAATCAAAGCTGAAGCAGTATAACCGCACTCTTGAATTCATGCTCAGAGACGCCGAACTGATAAGCGTTATGAAAATGAAAAACGGGGTCGGTTATCCTGCCGAAAAGCTCAGAAACATCTATAAAAAGCTGATGATAAATCAGTTTCACGATATCCTGCCCGGCAGTCACATTACCCCCGTTTACCGTGACGCAATCGCCGATTATGAGCAGATGGAAAAGGAGCTTTCGGAGCTTATCGGCGGCGGAAAGGATTATTTCAACACCCTTAATTTTGCAAGAAAGAATATAACCTTTGTTTCCGATGAAAACGGCGGCTCGGTTCGCTTGGGTGAAAAGGGCTATTTTGCAATGCCGACAGCCGATGCGCTTTCAAAGGCTTCAATCGAGCGTGAAAGCGGCTCGGATTGGCTGATAGTCAGCGGAAATCGTGTTGAAACGCCGTTTTATTCGGCGGAGCTTTTGCCCGACGGCAGTTTTGCTTCGCTCTGGGATAAAGAGCTTTGCCGTGAATGGGTCAAGGGCGATTTCAACAAGCTGAAGATGTATCACGACACCCCGGGCAACTATGACGCATGGGATATTCTGCCGAATTATAAGGACAGACCCTGCGAAATTTCAATAAAAGAACCTCTTGAATTTATCGGTTCCGACGGCGAATGCGCCGAGTTTTCCGCAACGCTTGCAACCGAAAAAAGCTCGTGGAAGCTGATTATCCGTTTTTTCCGCCGTTCAAGGGGCATTGAAGTTGAAAATATTGTTGATTGGAACGAAAAGCATAAGCTTGTCAAGGCGGAATTCGGCTGTAATGTTCTCAGCCGTGAGTTGCTTTGCGACACCTCGGCGGGCATTATCCGCCGTGAAACTCACCGCAACACAAGCTGGCAGCAAGCACGCTTTGAGGTCTGCCACCATAAATGGTGCGACATGGCGGAGCAGGGCGGCGGCGTTGCACTGATTAATTCGGGCAAATACGGCGTTTCGGCTCAGGACAGCGTTATGGCTCTTTCGCTTCTCAGGGCGACCATAAGACCCGACCCGACCTCCGACATGGGCATCCACGATTTTTGCTATATGATATACCCTCATTCGGACGATGCGGTTTCGGCTGAGATTAACAACATTGCTTTTGAATATAATATTCCGCTGAGAAAAACCGATATTGATTGCTCTCTCCCGGATTTCTCTCCGCTCTGGCTTCAGGCGGTTAAGCTTTCGGAAAACGGAAAATATATCGTTGTCAGACTCAGCGAGCAAAACGGCGGCAGGGGAGTTATTGACCTCGGGCGTGAAGCGGTTGTGATGAATATGCTTGAGGACGAAACGGGGAGAACGGACAGAATCGAATATTCTCCGTTTGAAATAATAACCCTCGGATTTGAGATTAAGGAGAGCGAAAAACAATGACCGATTATGAATATTGGCTGACTTTTGACGAGCAGACAAAAAATGAGCTTGAAAGCATCACCGACAAGGCGGAGCTTGACGACAGATTCTATAAAAATCTTGAATTCGGAACGGGCGGGCTCAGGGGAATAATGGGCGCAGGCCCGAACCGAATGAACAGATACACCGTTTCAAAGGCAACAAAAGGGCTTGCCGATTATCTGAATAACACCGTCAAGGGCGAAAAGTCGGTTGCCGTTGCCTATGATTCAAGGAATAATTCAGCCGAATTTGCCCGTGCGGCGGCAGGGGTTCTCTGCAAGGCAGGCATTAAGGTTTATCTTTTTGATACCCTCATGCCGACCCCCGTGCTTTCATTTGCCGTCAGATATCATTCCTGCTGTGCGGGAATAGTCATAACGGCGAGCCACAATCCCAAGGAATATAACGGATATAAGGTTTATGATTCAAAGGGCTGCCAGCTTGTTCCGAAATATGCCGACGAAGTTTTAAAATATGTCAATGCGGTTGAGGATATCGGAAGTATTCCCTGTGAATCTCTTGACTTTGCAGAAAAAGAAGGAAAATTAGTCAGAATCGGTGAAGAAACTCTCAACGCTTTTCTTGCCGAAGTCAAAAAACAGAGCGTTTATTCCGAAAAATCCGATTTGAAAATCGTTTACACTCCGCTCCACGGAACGGGCAGAATCCCCGTAACAAGAATCCTTGCCGATAAAAATGTTTCGGTAGTCAGCGAGCAGGAAATGCCCGACGGCGATTTTTCAACCGTTCGTTCTCCTAATCCCGAAGAAAAGGACGCTCTGACTCTTGCTCTCTCTCAGGCAGAGCGTGAAAATGCCGATATCGTTATCGGAACGGACCCCGACTGCGACAGAGTGGGCGTGGGCGTTCGCCACAACGGCGGCTATGTTTTGCTCACGGGCAATCAGACGGGCGCATTGCTTGTTGATTTTGTGCTGAAATTCAAAAAAGACTCTCTGCCGAAAGATGCGGCGGTTGTTAAAACGATTGTAACGAGCGGTCTCGGCTCGGCAATCGCCGAGAAATACGGCGTTGAAACCGTTCAGACCTTGACCGGATTCAAATACATCGGCGAAAAAATCTGCCTTTGGGAGGATAGCGGCGAGCATACATTTATTTTCGGCTATGAAGAAAGCTACGGCTATCTTGCAGGCACTCACGCAAGGGATAAGGATGGTGTTTCTGCCTCAATGCTTATTGCCGAAATGGCGGCTTATTATAAAAATCAAGGCATGACCCTTGTTGATGCGCTGAACGGAATTTATTCCGAATTCGAATATTACTATGACTGCCTTGAAACCTTTGTGCTGAAAGGCAGAGAGGGAGCGGAAAAAATTCGCTCGGCGATGGAGGCTCTCAGAAACGGCGGAGCAGAGCTCATTGACGGCGTTGAATCGGTTGAGGATTATTCAAAAGGAATCGGAGACCTGCCTAAAGAGAATGTTCTTCGCTTTGTTTTCGGCGACGGCTCATGGTTTGCCGTCAGACCCTCGGGGACGGAGCCTAAGCTCAAAATTTATTTTTCGGTCAGGGGAGAAAACAGAGAGGAATCCGAGAAACGCAAGCAGGCGATTCAGTCAAAGCTGACAGAGCTGATTTTTTGATATTTTCAGACAAAACCGTTATAATATCCGATTGAAAGTTCCTTGTATTTTCAAAAAAATACTTTACATTTTGCCTGATAAAGCATAAAATTATTAATAATATTGAAAAACGGAGGTCATATAATGAAAAAAGTAATTTCAGTTCTTCTGGCACTTGTTTTTGCTCTTTCCGGCCTTTCGGTTGTCGCTTTTGCGGCAAATGAAAGCGGAATAGCCGAATTTTCGGTTGAATCGGTTATCGATTCGGGCAGTGCGGCGATTAAGACAGAGTGGTACGAGATTGACGGCGTATATTACATCTTCCTGCCCAAGGCAATCAGCCCCGCACTCTGCAAAATCAATTTTACCGCAACCGGCGATGTAACCCTTGACGGCGTTCAGCTTGAAAGCGGTAAAGAAACAACCGTTCTTAACGACAAGACTGATGTTGTTGTTGCCTGCGGCGACAAGCAGTATAAGGTCAAGGTTATTTCCGAGTCAAATGTGGCTTCCGTATTCATTGAAACCGAATCAGGCTCGCTTGATTATGTTCATGCAAACAAAGATAATAAAGAAGCCGGCAAGATTGCGATAGTAAATTCACAGTACGGCTTTGAATACAGCGGCGATCTTGATTATATCAAGGGCAGAGGTAACTCAACATGGCAGATGGAAAAGAAGCCCTACAACATCAAGCTTTCCGATAAAACCGCTCTTTTCGGCATGGGCAAGAGCAAGAAGTGGAGCCTTATCGCTAACTATGACGATGAATCACTTGTCCGCAACATTGCTGCTTTCATGGCGGCAGACCTTGCGGGTCTTGATTATACCCCGACCTTTATGCCCGTTGATGTTTATATCAACTCCGAATATATGGGCGCATATCTTCTGACTTCAAGAATCGAAGCAGACAAAAAGCGTGTTAATGTTGACAACCTTGACGATGTTAACGAAGAAATCTGCCAGATTGTTTATAACGACGAAGATTTTGATATGGACACTCTCGCAAGAGGCGGCGTCTTCGGAAAGTTCTCGGGACTGCTTGAAAACACCAAAAAGTGGGTTGAAGTTCCCGCCGCTCCCGCAGATTACGGCGAGGTTGACATCACGGGCGGCTACATCCTTGAGATGGAGCTGGGTAACAGATATGCCGATGAAATCAGCGGTTTCGTTACTTCACGCAGCCAGCCTTTAATCATGAAATCCCCCGAATATGCTTCGCAGGCTCAGATGGAATACATAAGCGACTACTATCAGAGATTTGAGGACGCTGTTTTCTCGGCTGACGGCAAAAACAGCCTTGGCGAGAGCTACACCGATCTTTGCGACCTTGAGTCTCTTGCAAAGGTTTATGCTATCAACGAGTGGGCTGACAATATGGACTACGGCCTGACAAGCTCTTATTTCTATAAGCCCGCAAGAGATAAGCTCTATTCAGGCCCCGTTTGGGACTTTGATATTGCTTTCGGCAACAATGGCAGCGACCGTTTCGGCTGCAATTACAATAATCCCACCGAGTTTACCGTTTGCTTCGGCAGACAGTACAGAAACACGATTTTCGGAGCACTTGATGTTCTTGAAAAGCCCACTATCATCAATCAGCTTTGCACCCGCCCCGATTTTGTTGCAGAGGTCAAGAAGGTTTGGGACAGCAGCGTTAAGCCCGCAGTTGATGCAACCAATGAAATGATTGCAAACTTCGCAGATGCCAACATGGGTTCTGCCGTTATGAACGCAATCCGCTGGAATATTTTCGGCACAACCGATATCAGCGCAATCAAGACGGCTTACACCGAAGCGGTTAATTATGTATATAACTTCTCAACAACAAGAGCAAACTTCCTTTCCGCTAATTTCGGAACGGTTCAGACTCAGAATGTCAAGACCAATTTCGCCGTTAAGATTCTCAAGAAGATAGGCACGGGAATTAACGACCTGTTTGAAAAGGTTATAGTTACTTTCAATCTTCAGAATAAGTTCTGATAATTCATGGCTTGCATCGGCTTTGATTCCGATGCAAGCCTTTTTCTTTGAAAAAATTGCAAAAAAATGTTGACAAAATGCCGAAACGGTGCTATTCTTTTACACAGAAAAGCGATGACGAAGAAAGCAGAGCTGTAAAGTCTTCAGAGAGGCGGCGTTCGGTGCGAGCCGTCGGCAGAGCAGTTTCAAGGCTATCCCTTCCGAGCAGAAGCTCCGAAAGCCTCACGGTAAGTAGACAGCTTCCGTAAACGCTGCGTTAAGGCGTAGGGCTTGTTGGAGTCCGTTGAGCGGCGCATTAAGCGCAATTTGAGTGGTACCGCGGGTTAAAATTTACTCGTCTCAAAGCAAGAATCTTGCTTTGGGGCGTTTTTTTATTACAGAAGCTCTCAAAGCGAAGAAAGGAGCAGAAAAAATGATAACTTTTGGTCAGAATTCCGTTGAAAACAAAATTTTGGAGGTTGCCCGTCGAATTATTGCCCTTCGTCTCGATATGGGCTTGACGCAGGCCGAAATGGCAGCGAAAATCGGCATGAGCGAAGAAGAATATTGCTATTATGAATCGGGCAGCAAGGATTTCAGCTTTACTTTCATTTATAAGCTGGCTCAGGTCTGCGGCGTTGAGATTACCGATATTATGGAGGGCAGCAGCCCGAGCCTTACCGAATACACGCTCACGAGAAAGGGCGAGGGAATGCCGATTGCAAGGCGTGAGGGCTTCGTTTATAACCGCCTTGCTCCGTTCTTCAAGAATAAGATTGCCGAGCCTTTCAGAGTTGTTATTCCCTATTCGGAGGAGGCTCTCAACCCGCCTTATCATTGCGTTTGCCATGACGGTCAGGAAATCAACATCGTCACAAGAGGCACGCTGAAAATGATAATCGGCGACAGAACCGAAACTCTCAACGAGGGCGACTGCATTTATTTCGATTCCTCCGTTCCGCATAACGAAATTGCGGTCGGCGGCAAGGAGTGCGAGTTCTACGCAATCGTTATTTCTCCCGACGGTTCGGAGGAGATGAGCGAATATGTTGAGGAAATAAAAACTCCGAGCGTCACAAATGTTGACCTTGCAAATCTCCATAATCCCGTTTATGAAAAATTCATTGAAACAACGCTTGATGAAAACGGCGTTCTCAACGGAATAAAGTTCAAGAACGACGATAAGTTCAATTTCGCCTTTGATGTTGTTGACGAGCTTGCAATGAAGTCACCCGATAAGGTTGCGATGCTTCACATTTCAAACGACGGAACGGAAAGACGCTTCACTTTCAGCGACATGAGCCGTCATTCTTCAATGGTAGCCAATTATTTCCGCTCTCTCGGCATCAAAAAGGGCGACAGGGTAATGCTTGTTCTCAAGCGCCATTATCAGTTCTGGTTCTCAATTCTTGCGCTCCATAAGATTGGCGCAATCGTTGTTCCCGCAACAAATCAGCTTGTTGACCACGATTTTGAATACAGATTCAACGCAGGCCAGATAAGCGCAATTGTCTGCACCGCTGACGGAGACGTTGCCCATCAGGTTGACCTTGCGGCGGAGAAATGCCCGATTCTTAAAACAAAGATTATTGCTCACGGCGAGCGTGAGGGTTGGCATAATTTCGATAAGGAATATTGCGAATTCAGCGATGTTTATGACAGACCTTCTCCCGAGGACGGAGCTTTCGGATATGACCCGATGCTTATGTTCTTCACCTCGGGCACAACGGGCTATCCCAAGATTGCAATGCACACTCACAGATATCCTCTCGGCCATTTCATAACTGCGAAATATTGGCACAATGTTGACCCCAACGGCCTGGATTTCACCATTTCCGACACGGGCTGGGGCAAGGCTCTCTGGGGCAAGCTTTACGGTCAGTGGCTGTGCGAAGCGGGCGTGTTCACCTATGACTTCGATAAATTCATTCCTGATGATATCCTGAAGCTTATCGGAAAATACAAAATCACGACCTTCTGCGCACCGCCGACAATGTATCGCTTCTTCATCAAAGAGGATTTGGCAAAATATGACCTTAAATCAATAAAATATGCAACCACGGCGGGCGAAGCTCTGAACCCCGAGGTATTCCAGCAGTTCCTCAAGGCAACGGGCATAAGACTCATGGAGGGCTTCGGTCAGACCGAAACGACCCTTGCAATCGGCAACTTTGTCGGTTCGTCAATCAAGGTCGGCTCAATGGGCAAGCCCAGCCCGCTTTTTGATATCGACCTTATCACCTCGGAGGGTGAGAGAGCCAAGGACGGCGAGGTTGGCGAAATAGTTGTCAGAACAGATAAGGGTTCACCCTGCGGTCTGTTCATGGAATATTACCGTGACCCCGAAAAGACAAAGGAAGCATGGCACGACAATATTTATCACACGGGCGACACCGCATGGCGTGACGAGGACGGCTTCTTCTGGTATGTCGGCAGAGTTGACGATCTTATCAAGTCCTCGGGCTATCGCATCGGCCCCTTCGAGATTGAAAGTGTTATCATGGAGCTTCCCTATGTTCTCGAATGTGCAGTTTCAGCCGCTCCCGATGAAATCAGAGGCCAGGTTGTTAAAGCGGATATCGTTCTCACAAAGGGAACGGAAAAGACCGACGAGCTCAAGAAAGAGATTCAGCAGTATGTCAAGAAGCACACCGCTCCTTATAAATACCCGAGAATCGTTGAGTTCAGAGACGAACTGCCCAAGACCATCAGCGGCAAAATCAGAAGAGTTGACCTCAGAGCAGGTAAATAAAAAAGCGACTAAACAACCGATAAAAGCTGCTTAACCGCATTTTGGAAAAATATTTATCCTCGGGTTGACAAATTTGCCGTTTGTGCGTATAATAAGGGTGTGGCAATACCGTATAGACGGTTACGCCCTCGAAAAGAATGATTATAAAGAAATAACCGCTCGTTTTCTCAGGACGGGGCGGTTATTTCCTTTTTATTGCAATTATGTAACCTGTTGCGAGTATTATAATAATAGCAAGCATTGCAAGATATTCCATATGCAACACCCCCATTACTGAGGGCAAGATTGTAACCGCCTACCGCTTAGGTAAAGCCACGGTAAAAGAATAGCATATACTTTACTATTATGTCAATATTTTATCAAAAACAATATAATAGAACACAACAAATAAAAAAATAAAGGCTTGTATCGGTTGGATTTCTTCCGATACAAGCCTTTTTCAATACTTATTTATATTGTCTCATTTTATTTTTTCAAATCCGGGGCAGTATGCCTTGAATGAATTTGCATGAGCGTTGTCATAAACGCTGATTGCAAAGTCCTTGTTGTCAGCCGAATATGCGGCGATTGCAGCAACCCTTTCTGCAAGATTCTCCGCAGTTGCGGTTCCGTTGAGGATTTCAAATGCGCCGTAAACAGCGGTTTTCAGAAGTGAAGAAGCAAGCGGGAATTTGTAGAGAGAGATTCTTGCCTTGCCCTGAGCGTCTGCGCCGACAGCTTCCATGGCGCTCTTGATATATGCGTCAACATCGGCTGTTTTGTCGGGAGCGGCAATTTCATAAACCTCGCCGATGCCGTTGTATGCAGTCGGGAAGGAGGGGCAGACATAAATCAGACCTTTTTCGTTTGCAACCTCAACAAGGGTTGACTGAACGGAGCTGTCTGTTGAGAAAAGTGCAACATCCGAGCCTTCAATCTTGCTGTTGCTGTAAAGCCTTGCAACGGATTCTTTGATATATTTCTGCGCTCCGCTGATTCCCGTTGAATAGATGGGGTCAACCGCGCTGTCATAAACATAGGTAATGCCCTGCTCCTTGCAGGCTTTTTCGATTGCTGCGTTTTCGGCTGAAATCAGCGGATTTTCGCCGATATGGCGGTTAATTGAGAAAACCACAAAATATTTTGCGCCCTGTTCCTTTGCGGCGGCAACGATATCGGAAGCCGCTGCGCTCCAATCGGCGCAGAGAACGAGATTTGAGAGCTCGGATATTTTGTCAATCGATTCTTCAGGCTCAATGCAGACGGTAACGATATCGGGGTTGATTTCTTTTGCCGCATTGATGGCGTAGGCGGTGAACTGGGTTGCTCTTGCGTAGACGATTGCTCCGATTTCTTCATCGGCAGCAACGGTTTTTGAAAGGGTGATTATTTCGGCATCGCCGGGTTTCAGAATACGGCTGTCGGCATATTCGTTAACAACAACCTTGTCGGGATATTCCTTTGCAAGCTCTGCGGCAGCCCTGTAATCCTCGGGATACTGAGCCTCGGGAGCAACAAGGATTGCAACCTTTTTATCCGACGGAACAACGCTGTATTTTGAATTGTTGCCCACCTTATTCTTGCCGCACGAAGCGAGCGAGAAAATGAGAATGACTGCAAGCGATATTGCAGCAAGCTGTTTTAAAATCCTGCTTATTTTTGCGTTTTTCATTTAAGATACCTCTTTTATAAATTTTTTGCTTGCTCCGCCATGAAACTTTTCAGTTGACACGGAGCTATGACTTCAATTTTATTGCTGAGCGCAAACAGCCAGCCGATAAGCTCGTTTGTGATGGCTGTGAACGCTTTTGCAATGCAATAGCCTTCTTCCTCATCCATTCTGAACTTGACGGGCGTGTTGAAATGGTTTTCGACCAATTCAATGTATTCCGTCTTAAAGCGAATGAACAGCCAATCCGCAAGCACGAAGCTTGCCTTTGAACGGCTGCCGTCGAAGAAGTTAACCGCCGATCTGAAATCTCCGTTGAACCCGATTGCTTTTTCCTCAAGAACCTCGGCGGATTTGATTCGGGGCAGATTGATGAATTCCGCTTTTTTCGGGCTGTTGGCTCTCGTGCAGATAAGAGCAAGAAAGCCGTTGGAAACAACGATTCTTATCGGATTAACAATGATTTGTTCAACGGTTTTTGCATCCGAAAAGAATTTTTCGGGCACGCTTCTCGAAACTTCAAGCTTCGCCTGCTTCCGATCTCTGACAGCTATTCTGAGATTATAAAGTACATCCGTTGAATAGTCAAGCTTTGGCAGAGCGTAGTTCAGGCTTGTCGTTGTGTCGAGAATCAGATTCAGGGTCGGCAGGCAGGTGTTGCTCCGCAGATAGCTCTCGATATATTCAAAATCGTCTTCCGAAAGCATATCAGAGGAGAAAATCGCTTCAAGAATAAGATGAAGCGAAGCCTGCGAATAGGATTTTGCGAGATAAAAGCCTTTTTTGGGCTTGTTGACTCCGATAATTCTCATCGGAGTGGAATTGATAAGCTTAATGTCGGCAAGAACGTTTCTTTTTGAAACCTCATGCCCGTATTCGCCGAGCTTTTCACATATTTCATCGATTGAAAGGATGTTTTTCTCATCGGAATACATGGTAAAAATTTCGATAAGGCAAATAAGCCTTGTCCGTGCGTTAATATTTTCAGCCATATAGCCACCGTACCTCTTATTTTATACATACTCTGAAAAATTATCTGAATGTCAGATTTTTGTTAACCTCTATAATGGTTTCTTTATCTAATTTCAACACCTCACGGTCATAGCTGTATATTCCGTTAACCTCAAATTCAACATCGCTGACCTGGGTGTAAACGGTTGCACAGAGACCTTTTTTAATCAGCGGAATTATCTGCTTCCTGTGGAGCTTTGCATATGCCTTGCTCAGAGCGGCGCTGTTCGGGAACATTATGTAGCCGAACGAACGGGCATGATTCCAGACATGATCCTTGATATTCCAGCTATAGCCGCCGTATTCGCTAAGAACGAACGGTCTGCCCGCTGTTCTGCGCTTTGTCGGAGCGTGAACGGGAAGAATATATTTGTGAACGCTCTTGAAATCGGGTCCTTTCTGGTCGTGCCAGCCGCTTGCGTGGTCAACAAACCTTGTCGGGTCAAGCTCCTTGACCTTAATCCCGATTTCCTTTGCGTCAAACTGACCCCAGCCCTCGTTGAACGGAACCCAGCAACAGATTGAAACGCAGTTTTGCAGGTTTTCAATCATTCCGAAAAGCTCCTGCCTGAACTCCTCACGCCATTCGGGCTTGCCACGCTTAAAGGCCGAGTAGAAATTATCCCTGACATGAATATTCAGATTCGGAAGAACTCCCGCAAGGATGTTTCCGATATACTGACCGCCGCTTATCATATCCTGCCACACGAGCATTCCGAGGCGGTCACAGTGGTAATACCACCTGAGCGGTTCTTCCTTGATATGCTTTCTTATCATGTTGAAGCCGAGCTTCTTCATTTCTTCAATATCAAAGCTCATTGCTTCATCGCAGGGCGGGGTGAGCTGGCTTTCGGGCCAATAGCCCTGGTCGAGCAAGCCCCTCTGAAAATACGGCTTGTTATTCAGCCCGAGCCTCGGGATTCCGTCTGAATCCTTGACTATCGAGAACTTTCGCATTCCGAAATAGCTTGAAACTTCGTCCTTTTCTCCATTGCAGTCAAGAGTTATTTTTAATGAATAAAGGAACGGGTCTTCGGGGCTCCAGAGCTTTGCATTCGGAACGGGTATCTGACCGCTTTCGGGTATCTCACCGTCAAAAACAGCCTTGTCTCCGTCAAGAACCTTTGCAAAAAGCTTCGCTTTGCATTCGCAGGTATGATTTACCTTAACGCCGATAACGCCCTTGTCGATATCGGGAACAAGCTTCAAACTTTCAATGTGACATTTATTAACGGGTTCAAGCCAGACAGTCTGCCAGATTCCCGAGGTTGCCGTGTACCAGAAGCCGACGGATTTGTGAACCTGCTTTCCTCTCTGCTGATGCCCCGAATCGGTCGGGTCATAAACCTTGACAACAAGCTCGTTTTCGCCGTCTGTCAATGCGTCCGTGATGTCGAATGAAAACGGGTTGTAGCCGCCCGTATGCTCGCCGACCTTGACGGAATTTAACCAGACGGTGCATTGCCAGTCAACCGCTCCAAAATGAAGCAGAGTGCGTTTGCCTTTAAATTCATCGCCGAGGGTGAAGAATCTGCGATACCACAAACGCTCCTCGGGCTTGAGCGGCCTGCAAACGCCCGAAGCAGATGACTCGATTGAAAACGGAACGAGAATTTTACCGTCAAAGCTTTCGGGCTTTTCGGCGTTTTCGTCCGTGACGGCGTAGTCATACTCGCCGTTGAGGCAAAGCCAATCCTTTCTTTCAAGCTGAGGTCTCGGATATTCCGCCAGCGGACATTCACGGTTTATGTCTTTATACCATCGTGATTTTAACTCGCTCATATGGGATATCTCCTGAATAGATATTAATAATATATGTTCTCAAGACGAATATTTCCGTCCGTTGTAACCGCTGTCATTTCAATTTCAGCCTTTTTTCCGTCAGAGCTGTTAACCGTAACGGTCAGAGCATATTTTCCGCTTCCCCGGTTCTCGGCATCAAGCTCAAAACTTCTCCAATCATATTTGCTTTCTGTTGTAATATCGTATTTCATGTTGAAATAAAGCTTTCCGTCAATTTCAATATATTTATTATCGTCAAGAAGCTTTCGGGCAGTATCGGCGGTGTATGTTGCTTCCAGCATGTTTTTAAGATCTGAAAGACTGCCGATTTTGTCGGAAACGACGGGCGCATATTTGCCGTTATCTGTTTCTTTAACGGCTTTTAAATTCACGGGCAGGTGATTTGTAACAAAAACCTCATCGGCAAAAAATGCGTTTGCGCTGATAAGAGAGCGAAGAACGGTTTTTTCACCCTCGCCGACAAAGCTTTCCGCCGCAAGAGCCTGAGAATCTTCCGCTTTATCGGAATTATCGCCGCAGGCAGAGACGGAAAACAAAATAAGAGCGCACAAAAGCAGAGAAAAAACTTTTTTCATCATTTCAACCTCTATTTTAATGTAAATAATCAAAGTAATAATATACTAACTAATTATATAGTCTTTTGATGCAATAGTCAATCGTTTTAAAGCATTTTATTGTTAATTCTCACAAAAAAACTGACATCATGGAGCGAAATATCAATTATTTCGTCAAATTTTGGATTAATGCTAAAATACCTTGACAAATCGGATACTTTGGAATATAATAAAACCAACATATGAATATGTGTTCATATGTTGCGAAAGGAGAAATCCGTATGAAAGATCAAAAGCTTGTTAAAGGGCATATATGCGATGCAATAAATCAGTCAGAGGAGCCGAACATTGAGGTGCTCTATGATTTGTCGGAGCTGTTCAAGGTTTTCGGCGACAGCACGAGAATCAGAATCCTGACCGCTCTGACAGCGGGGGAAATGTGTGTGCTCCATCTTGCGGAGCATCTTGACATGGGGCAGAGCGCCGTTTCTCATCAGCTCCGAATTCTCCGTTCCTCGGGGCTTGTCAGGCCGAGGCGTGAGGGCAAAACCGTTTATTATTCGCTCGATGACGACCATGTCAGAGAAATTCTCGAAGCGGGTCTTGAGCATGTTCTTCATAAGTGAGGTGTGAATATTTATGAAAGAAAAAGAAAACGCCTGCCAATGCGGGCATGAACATGAGCATGAGCACGCACATCACGAAATTGAAACCTGCGGCTGTGACAGATGCCATGAACATGAAAAAGACGAAAACAAGGCTTTGCCGATAATAATTACCGTCCTTTGCGCCGTGGCAATCGGAATTTCATTTTTGCCTTTTTTAGGCTTAACGGTCAGAAACATTATTCTGACCGCCGTAATTCTGATAAGCGGCATGCCCGTTTTCGTGAATGCGGTTAAATCACTCTCTAAATTCAAAATAGACGAATCAATTTTGCTTGTTATTGCCGTTGTTGCGGCGTTTCTGCTCGGCGAATATTTTGAAGCGGCGGTTGTTTCCGTGCTTTTCAGAATCGGCGAACTGATGGAGGACTTTGCGAGCGACAGAAGCAGAAAATCGATTGAAGCAATTTTCGGGATAGTAAGCGACACGGCGAATCTTGTTTTGCCCGACGGAACGCTGAAAAAGGTTGATGCGGAAGAAATAAAGGTCGGAGATACCGTTGCGGTTCTGCCTCACGAAACCGTGCCTGTTGACGGCATTGTTGTTGACGGAGAGGGCGAAGCCGACGCTTCGGCTCTGACGGGCGAAAGCCTGCCTGTTCATTTCGTGGAGGGTTCGCTTCTCCGCAGCGGAATGATAAACGGCAGCGCAACCGTCAAAATCAAGGCGAGCGCCGAAAGAGCGCAGTCGTCAGCGGCGAGAATCGTTGAAATGGTTGAGCAGGCGGCTCAGAAAAAAGGCGAGGCTCAGAGAGCGGTTGCAACCTTTGCGAAATATTATACCCCGGCGGTTATTGCGGCGGCGGTGCTCATAGCCGTTGTTCCGTCGCTGATAACGGGGGAGTGGAGAAGCTGGATTTACAGAAGCCTGATTTTGCTTGTGGCTTCATGCCCGTGCGCCGTTGTTCTTTCCGCTCCGCTTGCGTTTTTCTCGTCAATGGGAGTGGCGGCTAAAAACGGAATGATAATCAAAGGAAGCCGCTATATCGAGGCTCTTGCCAAGGCGGATACCGTTGTTTTTGACAAAACGGGAACGCTGACAACGGGCGAATTGAGAGTCGGCGAGGTTTATGCCTGCGAAAACTATACAAGACAAAATGTTATTTCTCTTGCGGCAAAATGCGAATATTATTCAACTCATCCGATTG
>CAYXVM010000002.1:0-31622 GCA_964468465.1 uncultured Clostridium sp. | reverse complement strand
TAACCGAGACATTCGGGGCTGAATTGCCGTCGCCGTCAAGCTTCATTGCGCCCATTGCATCATCAACGGCGGAAATCAGAACATCGCCGAAACGCTCATAATCCTTTGTCAGAGCAAGCACAAATGCGGCGGGCAGAACCTTGCCGACAATTGAAAGAATCGTGTCTGTCTTGGGTCTGAAAAGCACTCTTTCGTTTTCTGTTCCCGGATTTTCGTAAATATCCGTGTTGCCGAGCGGACCGACATAAATCATCGGCAAAACTCCGCAGGAACAGCCGCCCTGCGCCGCATAAGCCGCAGGAGCAAAAACGGAAATTACAAGCACAATTGAGAGAATCATCGATACAAACTTTTTCACGGTATCAGCCTTTCTCGTTTTTTCTTTTATTCTATCACATAATCCGCAGGTTCTCAATAATAATTTTTGAGAATATTTTCCGATATTACGGCAAAACAGTTGCAAAACGCCTTTATAATATGTTAAAATAGCCGATACAGTATTAATAGTTTATTAATACCGAGAAGGATGTGTTTGAATTGAGTGAGAATGAAAAAAATCAGGCGGGTCTTAAAATCAACAAAAAGACCGTCATTCTCATCTGCGTTGTGCTTGCGGCAATAATGGCGTTCGCAGGAGTGCTGACTCAGGTTTTGCCCCGTGGGGTTTATGAAACCAACCCCGACGGAACAATAATCAACGGCACCTACACTCAGATTGAGGACAAAATGCCCATTTGGAAAATATTTCTTGCCCCCGTTCTTGTTTTCGGAACAAGCACGGCTATGACGGGCGTCGGAATTATCCTTATTATCACGCTTATCGGCGGAACATTCCTGATTCTCGATAAGTGCGGCGTTCTGAAATACATAATGGCTGTCATAATTCAAAAATTCGGCAGCCGAAAATATCTGCTTCTGAATCTTATGATTCTTGCCTGCATGCTTCTCAGCTCAACGGCGGGAATCCTTGAAGAATCCGTCACCCTTGTGCCGCTTGCGGTTGCAATTTCGCTGGCTTTGGGCTGGGATTCCTTTGTCGGGCTCGGAATGAGCCTTGTTGCCGTTGCTTTCGGCTTTACGGCGGCAACCTTTAATCCGTTCAATGTCGTAACCGTTCAGAAAATGGCTGATATTCCCGTTTTTTCGGGTCTCGGCTACAGAATCGTTGTTTTCATTGTTGTTTATGCGGTTCTGGCGGGTTTTCTGACCGTCTATGCAAAAAAAATTGAAAAAAATCCCCGGAAATCGCTCTGCTACGAAACCGATATTCCTCTCAGAGAAAAATATATGCTTGACGACAGCCTTTCGCTTCTCAGTGACCCCAAAACCAAAAAAGCGTCAAAAGCTTTCGTTCTCTGCCTTGTCGGGGTTCTTATCGGAATAATCATTGATTTTATCTGCAAAGCCGAGGGCATGATTTCCCTGCCCTGCATGGCTCTGCTTTTCACCTCGGGCGGTCTGATTGCAGGCTATTTTTCGGGATTGAAAGGCAAAAAGCTGCTTTCAAGCTTCGGCGAGGGAATCAAAACCGTTGCGCCCATCATCCCCGTAATTCTTATTATTCTTTCGATAACATATATTCTTGATCAGGGCAACATTATTCCCACGATTCTGAATGCGGTTTATAATCTAATCAAGGATCTCAGCCCCTATTCGGCAATACTCATGCTGTTTGCGTTCATCGTTCTGCTTGAATTTTTCATCGGCAGCGGCACGGCAAAGGCATTCCTTGTTATGCCGATAGTTCTTCCCCTTGCTGATATGGTCAGGGTGACCCGCCAAAGCGTTGTGCTCGCATTCTGCCTCGGCGACGGCTTCACTAATCTGCTTTACCCGACAAGCGGAATTATGATAGTCGCAATCGGTCTTGTAAATATTTCATACGGCAAATGGCTCAAATTCTCATGGAAGCTTTTCGCCCTTGAGGGCATCGTTTCCGTCGCATTGATGCTCGCCGCAGTTGCGTTTAATTATTCATAATACAGAGGAAATAAAATGAAGCTTAAATTCAATGAAAACGGAAAATTCAAAATTCTTCTTTTCGGAGATATTCACGAAAAAGGAGACTACAAATCCAATCCCAAATTTGCAGATATGCACAAGATGATGAACGCCGCTCTTGATGAATTCAAGCCCGATTTGTGCGTTCTGCTCGGCGACAACTGCGACAGCGGCGTGTGCAAGGAAAGCCCCGAAAGATTCAAAGATATGGTTACCGACCTTATCGAGCCGATAACACGCAGAGGTATTCCCGCTGCGGCAATCATGGGCAACCATGAGCATGACCACGGCGTTGACGGTGAAATTGTTGCGGCATATAACGGCATTGACGGCTGTATTATGAGAAACGACGCTCCCGGAATCACCGGTGCGGCGAATTTCAAGGAAATAATTTATTCTTCCGACGGAGAAAAGCCCGCTTTCTGCCTCTGGTTCATTGATTCAAACAATCTCTGCGACGACAAATCCGTTTCAAACTACGATTATGTTCACGCAGACCAGATTGAATGGTTTGAAGCGGAAAGCGCAAAGCTCAGAGAGCAAAACGGAGGAAAACCCCTGCCCTCGTTCGTTTTTCAGCATATCCCCGTTCCTGAGGAATATGAGCTTCTGAGAAAAGCGAGATTTTTCGAGCTTCCGTTTTCGGTTAAGGGCTTCAATTCAAAAAGTAACACCCGATATGTGAAGAAAAACGGAGTTGACGGCTATCTCGGCGAAGGCCCCGCCGCTCCCGATTATAACAGCGGTCAGTTTGAAAGCTGGAAAAAGGTCGGCGGCGTTCTCGGCGCATTTTTCGGGCATGACCATCTGAACGACTTTTCGGGCTTCGTTGACGGAATTCTTCTTGCTCAGCACAAAACGGCAGGCTTCAGAGCCTACACCGACGGCTGCCGCTGCGGAGTAAGGCTTGTTACTCTTGACGAAAAAAATCCCGAAAAATTCACCCATGAGTTTAAGCATTTCAAAGAATTCGGATTAAAATGCGAATGTCTCGGCCCTGTTTTCAAAAGAATCACCGACAGACAAAGCTTTTTTATCAATCTCGGCGTCAGAATTGCCGCAGGCATTGCGGGCGCTGCGGCTTTAGGCTTTATAGTCTATAAGCTTATTGAAGTATTCGGAGGTTAAGCATGGAAAACAATTCAAAGCTCGGCAAATCTCTGCTCCTTAACATTTTGCTTTTCGGCTTTATGGGTCAGGTCGCCTGGGCGGTTGAAAACAACTTTTTCAATCTGTTCCTTTTTAATGAAATCGGCGGTGACTCGGTCGATATTTCAAACATGGTTGCCGCAAGCTCGGTTGTTGCCGTTCTGACAACGCTTTTCATGGGCAGCCTGAGCGATAAGCTCAACAAAAGAAAAATATTCATCAGCGGCGGTTACATCGTCTGGGGTATCACCGTTATGGCGTTCGCTTTCATCTCCCCCGAAAGAACCGCTTCGATTATCGGCACGACCCCCGAGGCGGCAATTCCCGCAACGATAATGATTGTTATTGTTATGGACTGCGTTATGACCTTTATGGGTTCAACGAGCAATGACGCCGCTTTTAATGCCTGGATAACCGACATAACCTCGGTTTCAAACCGTGCAAAAACCGAGTCGATTCTTGCCCTGCTCCCCGTTGCCGCCCTGCTGATAGTGACGGTTGCGTTCGGCACGCTTTCGGGCAAATTCGGTTACCCCGTCTGCTTCATCGGTCTCGGACTGCTCGTCACAATTTGCGGAATCATCGGTCTGTTTTCAATCAAGGATTCGAGAACGGGCGTTAAATCCTCAAACAGCTTCATCGAATGCCTGACCTACGGCTTCAGACCGTCGGTTATCAAGAGCAACAAGGGGCTTTATCTCTCGCTTATCTGCATGGGAATCTTCTCGGTTGCAAGCCAGATTTTCTTCCCCTATCTCTTTATATATGTTCAGCATTATGTTGACCTTTCAACCTTCAAGCTGAGCGTTCCCGTCATTGTTATCGCCGTACTTGTTGTTATCGGCGCAGTTGTCGGCATAATAAAGGTAGGCGCTCTGATTGACAAGATGGGCAAAGCGAATTTCGTTTTCCCCGCCGCTCTGCTTTTTGTCATCGGTCTTGTTCTCGTCTATTTTGCCGATAAAAATGTTATTTTCTTTGCTCTCTCGGCGATTATCGCCTTTGCGGGCTACGGCCTTCTGATGATTATTCTCAACGCCGCAATAAGGGATTTCACTCCCGAGGACAAGGCGGGTCAGCTTCAGGGCGTAAGAATGATATTCGCCGTTATGCTCCCGATGATTATCGGCCCGAGAGTTGCAGCAACGATTACCGAAGTTTTTGCAACTGCACAGTATCAGAACGAATACGGAATCATGGTTAATATTCCCGCTCCGCATATTTATCTCGGTGCGGCAGTTGCCGCCGCTTTCATCGTTATTCCTCTTGTTTTCCTCAGAAAGGTCTGGCAGAATAATAATAACGCTGAAAAATGATTCAACACTCTCCGTTAACCGAAAGGATGACTGAAATCAGATGAACATTATTATTGTCGGCTTGGGAAAGCTCGGCATCACATTGACAAAACAGCTCGTCAAGGAGGGGCATAACCTTACTCTTGTTGACACCGACAGCGAAATAGTTGCCTCTCTTGTTGATACTTATGATGTTATGGGAGTTTGCGGCAACGGCGTTTCCTGCGAAATTCTCAAGGAAGCGGGAGCTTCAAAAGCAACTCTTATCATATCGGCAACCGATTCGGACGAGGTTAACATTCTCTGCTGTCTTATCGCTAAAAAAATGGGCACGGAACACACGATTGCCAGAGTGCGGAATCCCGGTTATGCGTCGCAGATGCAGTTTCTTCGCAACGAGCTTGGAATCAGCATGATAGTTAACCCGGAATACGAGACTGCAAACGAAATTTCAAGAATTATCCGCTTCCCCTCCGCCGCAAGCCTTGACTCCTTCGCAAGGGGCAAGGTTGAAATTGCGAGAGTACGCATACATTCCGACAATAAATTCTGCGACATGCCGATTCACGAAATACGCAAGAAATGCAAAGCCAAGGTTATCGTCTGCGCCGTTCAGCGGAACGAGGAAGTCTTTATCCCCTCGGGCGATTTCATTATCCGAAGCGACGATGCAATCAGCATAACCGGAACAAGGGCTGAAATTTCGCTCTTTATGAAGCAGTCCGGCGTTTATAAGCAGAAAATAAAGAATGTTATGATAATCGGCGGAGGCAGAATTGCTTATTACCTTGCAAGACTGCTCTCCGACACGGGCAGAAACATTAAGCTCATTGAGCAGAGCGATGAACGCTGTTACGAGCTGACCGACTCCCTGCCCGATGTCACGGTTATTCACGGCGACGGCACGGATCAGGATATACTTGACGAACAGGGTCTTGAAAGGCAGGACGCTTTTGTTTCCCTGACCGGTATCGACGAAGAAAACATCATCGTTTCGATGTATGCCGAATCAAAGGGCATAAACAAAGTTATAACCAAGGTCAACCGCCATTCGTATTCGATTTTAAACGATATCGGGCTTGAAACCGTTGTTTCACCTCAGATAGTTGCGGGAAATCTTGTCACACGCTATGTCAGAGCACTTCACAATTCTGCTGACAGCTCACAGATTCAAACGCTCTATAAGCTTGTCGGCGGCAAGGTTGAGGCTGTTGAATTCATAGTTCCCGAAAATGCGGGATATGAGGACATTCCCTTTAAAGATTTGCATCTTCTGCCGAATCTGCTTATCGGCTGTATCATCAGAGACGGCAAACTGATTTTCCCCGGCGGCTATGATGTTATGAAAGCCGGTGACAGCGTTATCGTTGTCACCGCAGGCAGAATCATTGAGGATCTGCACGATATTTTTGCTTGATATTACGGGAGACAGTTATGAATTTCAGAATGGTTTTTTTCAATATCGGCAGAATCCTTCTTGTTGAAGCTGTTCTGTTGGTGTTACCTGCAATCGGTTCTGTGATTTACGGAGAGGACACTCTGCTCGCTTATGCGCTGACAATTGCCGCTCTCTCCGCTTTCGGCGCACTTGCCGTCATAAAAAAGCCCGAAAAATCGGCAATCTACGCCAAGGACGGCTATTTCATCGTCGCCCTTTCGTGGATTCTGATGTCATTTTTCGGCGCAATGCCGTTTTTTATCAGCGGTTATATTCCGAATTTTGTCGACGCTTTTTTTGAGACCGTCTCGGGCTTCACAACAACGGGCTCAACTATTCTGACGGATATTGAGTCTCTGCCGAAAAGCCTGCTTTTCTGGCGAAGCTTCACCCATTGGATTGGCGGAATGGGCATTCTCGTTTTCGTTATTGCCATTATGCCGAAAACGGAAAGCACCTCGATGCATGTTATGAGAGCCGAGGTTCCCGGCCCGACGGTCGGCAAGCTTGTTTCAAAGCTCAGAGCCTCCGCAAGAATACTCTACGGCATCTACTGCGTGCTGACCCTTGCCCAGATTATTCTGCTTTTTGCCGGCGGAATGCCGCTTTTTGACAGCATTGTCAACTCCTTTGCAACTGCGGGAACGGGCGGTTTCTGCGTTCTCAACAACAGCATTGAGGGCTACCACAGCCTTTATACCGAAATGGTAATCGCTGTTTTCATGCTGATTTTCGGCGTCAACTTCAACCTTTATTATATGATTCTCATTAAGCAGGGCAAGCAGGCTCTCAAAAGCGAAGAGCTTCGCTGGTATCTCGGCATTGTTGCAAGCTCAGTCATTATAATCGCGGCAAGCCTTTTTGCAACCAAGCACAGCCTCGGAGATTCGTTCCGACTTTCATTATTCCAGGTTGCTTCAATCATCACAACCACGGGATTTTCAACCGCCAATTTCGACACCTGGCCGATAATTGCAAAGTTTGTTCTGCTGTTCCTGATGATAGTCGGCGCATGCGCAGGCTCAACGGGCGGCGGAATCAAGGTTTCAAGGCTCATCGTTCTTCTGAAAAGCGGTTTGCGTGACATCAAGAAAGCAATCAATCCCCGAAGCGTTGAAACGGTCAAGCTTGACCGAAGAACGGTTGACGAACCCGTTGTGAGAGGCATTTCCGTTTTCTTCGCAACATATATGATAGTCATGGCGGCGTCAATGCTTATCGTTTCGCTCGACGGGCGTGACATGATAACAACGCTTTCGTCGGTTATCGCCTGCACGGGCAACATCGGCCCGGGCTTCGGAGCGGTCGGCGCATACGGAAACTTCGCCGATTTCTCGGTTCTCAGCAAGCTTGTGCTGAGCTTTGATATGCTTGCAGGCAGGCTTGAAATGATACCCATGCTGATGCTGTTCTCCCCCTATGCATGGTCAAGAAAATACTCATAAAAGAAAAGACAGCGTCGTTCGCATTCCTGCGTTGACGCTGTTTTTTCTTTTAGCATTTATTTGATTTTAACGATTCTGTCGCCCTTAACAAGAAAAGCGTTGCGGGCAAGGTCAATCATCGGCTTGTCGTTCATGGAATCCGTATAGAAATTCTCGATTTCCGCATCGGGATATCTCTCCTTAAAAGCCTTGACCTTATTTTCACGGTAGCAGAAGCTGACAAGCTTTCTTGATTCATTGGTCTGAGTTGCGATATAATTCTTGATATTGAGCCTGCGGCAAATCTCCTCAAGAACAACATCAATGCACGCCGAAAGAATAACATCGTCATCCTTTCTCTGCTTGAGATAAAATGATTTGATTTTACTGCTGTTTTTATCCCAGAACTTCTCAATATCTCCCTCAAGATCCTCAATGCCCTGGCTGTATTCCTCAATAAAGCCTGCGTAATTGTCAACGGCATCGTCAATCGACATTTTTGTTGCCTTGTATTTGGTTATGCATTTAAGCGCCGTCGGAAGCATTGCGAGAAGCTTGGGGTCTTTCTTCAAATAAAATTTGAAAAGGTCAACCCCCGTTTCACCTCTGTAAATCGTGTTGTCAAAATCATAAACATTCATTGTTTTTAACCTGCCTTTCGTAATCTTTTGTCCCTTGAATAAATAATACCACCATAACGCACTTTTATTTTTCGTAATCGGAATAAATTTCTTAGGCTTTTATTAAGATTTGGCTAATATCCGTTAAAAATCGGAAAAATCACCATTAGAATCAAGAGTTATATTGAAAGAACCCTGCAACGGGGTTCTTTTTTTATATTGATTTATAAATATAAAAGTGATATTATTATACCGTAAAATGTGACGAATTGTCACATAATAGGAGGTGAAACAGATGATTTATATTGCATGCGTTGACGACAATTTCGGCTTGAGCTTCAACCGACGGCGGCAAAGCCAAGACAAAGTGCTGAGAAAGCGGATACTCTCCCTCTCAGCCGATTCCGTTCTCTGGCTCAGCACCTACACGGCGAAGCAATTCACCGACGGGGGCAATTTCAAGGTTGACGACGGTTGCATGAGCAAAGCGGGCAAAAACGAATTTTGCTTTGCCGAGGATTTGGATTTCACGGCCGAAAACTGCGAAAAAATTATTCTTTATAAATGGAACCGCCGCTATCCGTCGGACAGATATTTCGATTTCGATTTTGAAGCAAACGGATTCAATAAGATTTCATCAACCGATTTTGAGGGTAATTCTCACGAAAAAATAACCGAGGAGGTTTATGTCAGAAATGAAAAAATCAGTTAAATTTCTTGCCGTTATTATGTCGGTAATCCTTTCCGCAACTGTTCTTTTCTCCTGCGGCGGAAATGAAAGCGTTATTGCAGACACAACCGAAAGCACTTTTGCGGAGCAAACCGAGCAAACCGTCACCGAAGCCGTTTCGGAATCGGTAACGGAGCAGATTGTGCCGTCAACAACCGATGCTCCGTCAACAAAACCCGCAACGCCTACAATTGCAGTTACCGTTTCGGGCAATGCAAAAGCAAATCTCAACCGGATTCCCGCATTCGGGAGCAAGCCTTATGTTGCCGTTAATGACAATCAGCCGGGCTTTGCTCCAAGCGAATTAACAACAACATCATTTGAAAAATACAGCCCTCTTGACAGTCTCGGACGATGCGGAACGGCATATGCCTGCCTGAGCAAAGACACCATGCCCACAGGCGAAAGGGGAAGCATCGGTCAGGTTAAACCCTCGGGCTGGCACACGGTCAAATATGACTGCGTTGACGGCAAATATCTCTATAACCGCTGTCATCTCATCGGCTGGCAGCTTTCGGGCGAAAACGCAAACGAAAAGAATCTTATCACCGGCACCCGTTACATGAACACAGAGGGAATGCTTCCTTTTGAAAATATGGTTGCCGACTACATAAAAGAAACCAACAACCATGTTCTTTACAGGGTAACACCGATTTTTGAGGGCAATAACCTTGTTGCAAGCGGAGTTCAGATTGAAGCTTATTCCGTTGAGGATAACGGTGAAGGCATCTGCTTCAATGTTTATTGTTACAACAACCAACCAGGCGTTATTATTGACTATGCAACGGGAGACAGCCGTCTCGTCGAGGCTGAAGCAACAACAGCCAAAGCAACAACTAAAGCCACTACAAAGGCTTCAACGAAAGCAACTACCAAAGCACCGACGAAAACCACAACAAAAAAGGTTCAGAAGCCGACGGAAAATAACGGCGGAGGTTCTCATGCTCAGACCTATATTCTCAACACAAACACTAAGAAATTCCATTATCCGAATTGCAGCTCCGTCGGGCAAATGAACGAAGAAAACAAATGGGAGCGCACATGCTCCCGTGAAGAAATCATAAACGACGGTTATGTGCCGTGCAAAAAATGCAATCCCTGAATATCGGTTAACGAAAAAGAGGACTGTCTCAAATAGGGACAGTCCTCTCGTTATCATTAATATATTATCCGACCCTGCCGGGCTTTGAAACCTTGGGCGGAACGGAGAGCTTTGATTTTTTGCGGTTGGGATTGCGTTCAATGAGCGGCTCTGCGCCGTCATTAACGCACGCCGCCGTTATGCAGACCCTCTCAACCGTCGGGTCTGAGGGAACATCATACATAATCGGCATAAGAACGCCCTCAATGATAGAACGCAGACCTCTTGCGCCCGTTTTCTTTTCAAGCGCCTTATCGGCAATCGCTTCAATCGCCGAATCGTCAAAGTCAAGTTCAACATCGTCAAGCTTGAAAAGCTCTTTATACTGCTTGACAATCGCATTTTTCGGAGTTGTCAGAATCTTGACAAGAGCGTCTCTGTCAAGCTCGTTCAGCGTTGTGATAATCGGAAGTCTGCCGACAAGCTCGGGGATTATTCCGAATTTAACCAAATCCTGCTGAATGACCTTTGCAACGGTGTTTTCCTTGGCGGATTCCGCCTTGCTTTTAACAGCCGCACCGAAGCCGAGAGCCGAGCCCTCGGAACGCTTTTCGATTATCTTTTCAATTCCGTCAAATGCGCCGCCGCAAATAAAGAGAATGTTTGAGGTGTCAATCTGAATGAACTCCTGCTGAGGATGCTTTCTGCCGCCCTGCGGGGGAACATTTGCAACCGTGCCTTCGCTTATTTTAAGCAATGCCTGCTGGACTCCCTCGCCGCTGACATCCCTTGTTATTGAGGGATTCTCACTCTTGCGGGCAATCTTGTCAATCTCGTCAACATAGATTATTCCTCTTTCGGCACGCTCAACATCGAAATCCGCCGCCTGAATAATTCTGAGAAGAATATTCTCAACATCCTCGCCGACATAGCCGGCTTCGGTCAGGGTTGTTGCGTCGGCAATCGCAAAGGGAACATCAAGAATTTTTGCAAGAGTCTGAGCAAGCATGGTCTTACCCACGCCCGTCGGGCCGAGCAAAAGGATATTGCTCTTCTGAATTTCAACATCCGAGCTGCCCTTGCTGCCGATTCTTTTATAGTGATTATAAACCGCAACGCTCAAAGCAATCTTTGCGCTCTCCTGCCCGATAACATATTCATCAAGCTGAGCTTTGATTTCATGGGGCTTCGGCAGGGAATCCGCATCAAAATCGCCGTTTTTGTGAACCGGATCGGATTCGATTATCGAGCAGCAAAGCTCGATACATTCATTGCAGATATAAACATTCGGGCCTGCAATAAGCTTTTCAACCTGATCCTGCGTTTTGAAGCAAAACGAACAGGCAACGAGCGGTTTCTCCCGTCTTTCATCATCTCTGGGCATTTTTTGCCTCCTGTTTATCTTTTGGTTATAACCTTATCAACAAGGCCGTATTCCATGGCCTCCTGAGCGGAGAGATAATTATCTCTCTCGGTGTCACGGGCAATTTCCTCAATGGGTCTGCCTGTGTTTTCGGAGAGGATTCTGTTGAGTCTCTCTCTGATTTTAATGATATGGTCGGCAACTATCTTGATTTCGGTTGCCTGACCCTGAGCACCGCCGAGGGGCTGATGAATCATAATCTCGCTGTTAGGCAGAGCAAATCTCTTGCCCTTTGCGCCCGATGAAAGCAGAAATGCGCCCATCGAAGCCGCCATGCCCATGCAGATGGTTGAAACATCGCACTTTATATACTGCATCGTGTCATAGATAGCCATGCCTGCGGTAACAGAGCCGCCGGGGCTGTTGATGTAAAGGCTGATATCCTTATCGGGATCCTGACCCTCAAGGAAAAGGAGCTGAGCAACAACGATGCTTGCGGTGGTGTCATTAACCTCATCGGAGAGAACAATAATTCTGTCGTTCAAAAGGCGGGAAAAAATATCATAGGATCGCTCTCCCCTGTTTGTTTGTTCGACAACATACGGTACTAATGCCATTAATAATCAATCCTTTCTCCGCAATTATCGAATAAACCGGCTCATCACCGGTTTATTCATCAAGGCAAATGCCTTTTACTCATATTTCAATTATAGTAACAATCCGTCGGACTTATTCAGCGGGCTGCTCTTTCTTTTTGGTTGTTTTCTTGGCAGCGGGCTTTTTCTCAGCCTTTGCTTCCTCTGCGGGCTTCTCCTCAGCTTCTTCTGCGGGAGCCTCTTTCTTCTTGGTTGCTCTCTTTGCGGCGGGCTTCTTAGCCTTTGCCGAATCAAGAACAAGCTTTATTGCATCCTGTCTTGCAAGCTCAGCGGCAACCGTTGCTTCGGGAACAAGACTCTTTATCTTCTCAACATCAAGCTGATACATGTCAGCCATCTTTGTGTATTCCTCTGCAATCGCTTCGTCGGAAGCCTTGACGCCCTCAAGCTCAACGATCTTCTCAATCGCAAGCTCAAGCTTGACATCGTTAACTGCACGCTCTCTCATCTGACCCTCAAAGGCTGCCTTGTCCATACCCATATACATGAGGTAGGTGTCAAGGTCGATGCCCTGCTGAGCGATTCTCTGAGCGAATGAATCAACATTTTCCTTTGCCTTGTTGTCAAACATAGCCTCGGGGATTTCACCCTCAACATTTTCGCAGAGAGCTTCGATAACAGCGTCCTCAAATGCGTGCTGAGCGCTGTCCTGCTTTCTCTTGAGGATATCTTCCTCAACGCCCTTCTTAAGCTCGTCAACGGTCTCATATTCGCCCATATCCTTGGCGAACTCATCGTCAAGCTCGGGGAGCTCTTTAACCTGAATCTCATGGAGCTTGATTTTGAAAACAGCGTCCTTTGAAGCAAGCTCGGGAGCATATTCTGCGGGGAAGGTAACGTTAACATCGAATTCATCGCCGATTGAGTGGCCGATAATCTGATCTTCAAAGCCGGGAATGAATGAACCGGAGCCGATTGTCAGGCTGTATTTCTCAGCCTTGCCGCCCTCGAAGGGAACGCCGTCAACGAAGCCCTCAAAGTCGATAACGGTGATATCGCCGTCCTTAACGGGTCTGTCGTCAACATCAACGATTCTTGAGCCTCTGTCAAGCATATGCTCAATCTCGTGGTCAACTTCTTCCTTTGTTACCTTTGCTTCGGTCTTTTCAGCGGTGAGGCCTTTATAAGCCTTGAGAGTAATCTCGGGCTTAACGGTAACATTGAAGGTCATAACAACGCCTTCCTCGGCGCTCATTGTCTTAACATCAAAATCCTTGGGCTGGTCAACGGGAATAATGCCTGCCTCGTCATAGGCCGCCTGAACGGTTTCGGGGAATACGATATCAAGGGCATCTTCATAGAAAACTTCTTTGCCGTAGAGCTTCTCGATCATGTGGAGAGGAGCCTTGCCCTTGCGGAAACCGGGGATTGAAATTGACTTTCTCTGCTTGAGATAAGCCTTCTGGATTGCAGCCTTGAAGTCCTCTGCCGAAACAGAGATTTCAACCGAATAAGTGTTGGTTTCTGTCTTGTTTGCTGATACTAAACTCATTAAAATTCCTCCGTTACAATTGTTAACCCGGTAATTATAACAAATATTTATAGAAAATTCTATATATATTTTAAATTTCTTTTATTTGGTTAAAAAAAATGAATTTTTTTACATTCTTTTGGTCAAATTGACATATTTCAGCAGACCAAAGCGGGGCAAAACTGCAAAAAGTCGCTTGAAATAAGGGAAAAACGGATGCCGTCGCTCTCTCCGATGAACGCACCCGTGTGGGAATAAGAATGCAAATGGCCGTAGTAACATCTGGTTATTTTTTCCTCGGTCAGAACATCGTAAATCTCGTCGCACCGCTGAGTTAAACTGATTGGCGGATAATGGAGAAAAACGACAGGTTCAAGCCCTGTTTCTTTCGCCGCTTTTATTGAAGCCCTCAGCCTGCCCGCTTCCCTGAGCACAACCTTTTTATCGGCGTCGCTCTCTGCGTCAAAAAACCATCCTCTTGTGCCGCAGATTGCAAAATTGCCTGCGGTGTAAGCATTATTATGCAGAATATTCAGCGTTTTGAGCGAATGCTTTTCAAAAAATTCATCGGCTTTTTTCTTCGTTGACCACCAATAATCATGGTTGCCTTTCAGAATTATTTTTCTGCCGGGCAGAGAATCAAGAAATTTAAAATCCTCAAGTCCCTGCTCCAAATCCATGCACCATGAAACATCGCCCGCCACAACGACGGTATCATTATCGCTCACAAGCCTTCTCCAATTATTTTCAAGCCGCTTCTCATAATCGCTCCAGCCGTTGAAAACATTCATTGATTTGCCGGTAGCAAGCGACAGATGCGGATCTCCGATTGCAAAAAGAGCCATAAAGATATCCTTTCCAAAAATAATTGCGGTCAAAGGCGTAAATAATAATACAGCGAAAGCTTTTCGCAAATAACCGAAAGGAGAACGGCAGAAATGGAAAAAAAGATTGATTCGATAACCTGCTTTGCCAAAAACTGCGTCCATCACAAGGGCGAAACCGCCTGCACAGCCGGAACGATAGAGGTCGGCAATTCATCCGCATGTCAGAGAGGCGAAACACAGTGCTCAACCTTTGAGCTCAACAACAGCGCAGTTCATAAGCCCTGCGGCTGCGGAGATTAAATACCGAGCATATCGAAAACAACGGAGTCCATGCTGTCCTTTGAGCAGCAGCCGCTGAATCTGACGGTTTTATCCCTGAGATTCGCAAGCTGCTCGGGGCAGCTCTCTCCCGTAACCTGAGCGAGACGCTCAACCATTTCAAATTCGTCAAGTCCGTCCGTGCTGCCCTCAACGGCTTCAAGAACCGCTTTGCTGAACTTAAACGGACTTGCGGTTGAAGCAATAACCGTCGGCGTTTCGTCGCCGGTTTTTTCTTTATAATCATAGTATACCTTAACCGCAACGGCAGTATGAGTGTCGCAAAGATAGTTTTTATCTTTGAATATCCCGGCAATTGTCGCCTTGGTTTCATCATCGTTGCAGTAACCTGCGGCAAAGGATTCCTTAATTTTTTCAAGCGTTACTCCGTCAACCTCATATCTTCCGCATTCCGAAAGCTCTTTCATCCATTTGCAGACGCTTTCGCTGCCGCTTATCGAATAAAGAAGTCTTTCAAGGTTGCTTGAAATGAGAATATCCATAGAGGGAGAAATCGTCGTGTAGAAATCACGGTTTCTGTCATAAACACCCGTGGTGAGGAAATCGGTCAGAACCGAATTGCTGTTTGAAGCGCAAATGAGCTTTTTAATCGGCAGGCCCATCTGCTTTGCGTAATATGCGGCAAGAATATTGCCGAAATTGCCCGTGGGAACGGCAACATTTATCCCGTCTCCTGCTTTTATTTCACCGTTTGCAAGCAGGTCGCAGTAAGCCGAAAAATAATAGACAATCTGAGGAACGAGTCTGCCCCAGTTGATTGAATTTGCCGATGAAAATGCCATTGAATTATCCGCAAGCTTTTTGCCGATAGCCTTGTCGGTGAAAATTCTCTTAACACCGCTCTGAGCGTCGTCAAAATTGCCCTCGATGGCGCAGACGGAAACATTGCCGCCCTCTTGGGTGCACATCTGAAGCTTCTGCATGGGGCTGACGCCGTTGCTCGGATAGAAAACAAGAATCTGAGTGTTTTCAACATCCTTGAAGCCTTCAAGAGCCGCCTTGCCCGTGTCCCCCGAGGTGGCAACAAGAATAACTATCTTTATTCCCTTTGCGGTTTTTCCGCCCGCAACGGTCAGCAAACGGGGAAGAATCTGAAGCGCCATATCCTTGAAAGCGCAGGTCGGGCCTTTGAAAAGTTCAAGAACATGCACTCCGCCGTCAATCTTAACGAGAGGAGCAACCTTTTCGCTTGAAAAGCCTGTTTCATATGCGCCCCTTACGCAGGAATCTATTTCATCCTCGGTAAAGTCGGTGAGGAACTGCGAAAGAATCGCCTTTGCCCTGCCGATATAATCAAGTTTTGAAAGAGAAACAACCGTATCCATTGAAATATTCGGGAGAGTTTCGGGAACAAAAAGACCGCCCTCGCCCGAAATGCCTTTGGTAATCGCCTGAGAAGCGGTTACCTTAACGCCCGTATCTCTTGTGCTGACATAGTTCATTAAACATCATCCTTTTCGGAGTAATTCATGGTATTATAACATATAATTTCAGCTTTGTAAAACCTTTTTGAAGAAGTCAAACGAATTTTTGAAGAAAATTTTATCTAAAAGCGTATCGTCGAAACCTTTATCGGAAAGATACTCCCTGAGCGCAGGCACTTTGTCAACGCTCGCAAGCTCGGGATGAATTGCACAGCCGTCAAAATCCGAACCGATTGCAAGCACATTTTCGCCGCCGAGTTCAAGAATATGCACCATATGGCGGTAAACGGATTCAAAGCCGCCTCTTTCCGGATCGCCGAGAAATCTTTGGCAGAAATTCATTCCGATAAGCCCCTCACGCTCGATGAGAATTTTTATCTGATCGTCTTCAAGTGCTCTACGGCAGCAATAGATTTTGTCGTCGCAGTCGGAACGCAGCTTTTCGAGCACAGTTTTGCAGGTTGAATGGGATGCAATTACTCTTGCGCCGCTCGAAACAGCGTCAAAAAAGCCTCTGCGGTTGAGGTGGGAAACATCGGCGGCAATCCCGAAGCTTTCCATTTCTCTCAGAAGCCGCTTTCCCGCAGGCTTCAGACCGTCAGCAGAGCCGCTCTGACAGCCGTAACCAAGTTCATTTTCTCCGTTCCATGTCAAGGTTATCAGCTTTACACCATGTTCATGCGCGCGCTCTCCGCCGCCGTCGGAAGCAAACGGAGAACCGCCCTCAACGGTCAGCACGGCTGCGCATTTTTTCTCAGACAAAGCCGCTGTCAAATCGGTATAATCCTTGCACAGCTTAATTTTTTCGCTGTTTATTTTAATTTGATTTTTGAAATAAGCAACCGCTTCTTCAAAGTATTCTTCCGACTCTTTTCCTCTCAGCTTGTCAAATATCCAGATTGCAAAGCATTGACACCATTCGTCAAGGCATTCGCCTTTACATAGGTTGATGTGAAGGTCGGCGTCTTTAAGCGGAAGCCGGTTTTCAAAACACTCCTCCACGGTGTCACAATGCAGGTCAAACAGTCTCATATTATTCCTCCAAAACTTCAAAATGCATTTTCAATATAGTTTATTCCCGACAGGGTGTCATTATCATCAACATAAACCTCGCAGACATCGAATCTGACCCTGCTTTTAAGCTTTGCGTATGAAAGAAAGCTTTTCGCCGTCATTTCAAGCCTGCGCCGTTTACCCTCGTCAACGGCTTCCATCGGTCTGATTTCCGTATTTTTATTTCTTGTCTTGACCTCAACAAAGCAGACCGTTCCTCTTTTCTCGGCGATAATATCAATCTCGCCGAAACGGCAGACATAGTTTGAGGATAAAAGCGAATATCCCCTGTCTCTGAGATATCGGGCGGCATAAATCTCGCCCCAGACTCCCGTCTTATTTCTTATCATTTCTCTTACCGCTGCTGTCAAGATTTTTCAGGAACGAAAGGCGGTGACAGTCCGAAATCCCGTGTTGCTCCAACATTTCATAATGAAGCTTCGTTCCGTAGCCCTTATGCTTTGCGAACTGATACTGCGGATATTTTTTGTCAAGCTCAAGCATGAATCTGTCCCTGCTGACCTTGGCAAGAATCGACGCCGCCGCAACCGACGGACTACGGGAATCGCCCTTGACGATTGTTTCTCCGTCTATCGGAAGCTGGGGCATTCTGTTGCCGTCAATCAGAGCATAATCCGCCGCAACCGACAGCCCCTCAACCGCCTTTTTCATCGCCTGATAGGTTGCCTGAAGAATGTTTATTTCATCAATCGTCTTTTCGTCAACGCTCGCAACGCTCCAGCTTATCGCTTTTTCTTTTATTATATCAAAGAGTAGGTCACGCTTCTTTTCCGACAGCTTTTTTGAATCGTTTAGCCCCTCAATAACGCAATCCTGCGGCAGAATCACTGCGGCGGCAAAAACCGGACCCGCAAGCGGACCTCTGCCCGCCTCATCAACTCCGCAAACCGCCTTATATCCTTTTTCAGCCGCTTTTTTCTCAAATTCAAAGTCCATTTTAACCTCCGAAAAGAAATAAAGCCGCTCTGCAAAGCCGCAAAGCACCTTTGCAGAACAGCCCGTTATTAATTAAAGAAACTGCTTGTCGATTACATCGTTCAGAATATCATAAAGATACTGCAAGCTGAAATCCGAGGTTTTGCTCTGAACTCCGTGCTTTGAAGCAAGCTCCTGAGTGTAATCCTCAAGCGGATAAACTCTGATGTTTGAATATCCGTAGCCGTAGTGGGTAACGACGCCCGAAAACTTGACATTTTCAAGCGCAATTTCACCCGTTGCGTTATTTTTGACAACCTCAAAATTCAACATTCCTCCGAGCATTCTCGGGCCTCTGTTCTGAGCCGAGATGAAGTTGCCGAGCGAATAGGCAACAAGAGTTTTTCTGCCGTTGGAATTAACAATATATTCCACAGGCTGAATAACATGAGGATGCGTTCCGATTATTACATCCGCTCCCCACGAAGCAAGCTTCTGAGCAAGCGAACGCTGATTATCGTTAGGCTCATGGGTATATTCTTCGCCCCAATGAGCGTTGACTATTACCACATCCGCCGTTTCCTTTGCCTTTGCTATCTGCTGCTGAAGCAGGGATTCATCCTTTGCCTGAACGAGGATAACCTCGGTGTCGTCGGGCAGAGAAAGACCGTTGGTCGATTCGGTGAAGCCGAGATAGGCAATCTTAACGCCGTTGACCTCGTTCATCGGGATATTTGCCATATCGTCGCTGTTGAGGTATGCGCCTGTTGTTATTGCGTTTTTGCCCTTCCAGAAATTAATCGCCGAAATCAAGCCCTTTTCTCCGCAGTCAAGCGAATGGTTGGTTGCTATATTGAAAACATCAAAGCCGATTTTCAGCATTTCCTCGCCGACCTCGACGGGAGAATTGAACATCGGATAGCTTGATACATTATGTTCCGTTGAAATTATTGTTTCCTGATTAAGAATAGCAACATCGGGCGCAGCGATTTTATCGGCTATTTTCTCGTAATCATACGAAAAATCATAGCCGTCGCTGACTCTCGCCGCCGCCTGCTCATAGACGGTATCGTGAATCAGATTATCGCCCACGGCAACAAAGCTGACTCTTGAGAAAACCTCCTGCTGCTCGGTTACCGACTGTGACTCGGTTCCGGGCGAAGCGTCGGCGCTGATATCAGGGCGGACGCTGTTGCGGGTAAAGAAAATAACTCCGAGCGAAATAACATCAATCACCATGATAACGGCAAGAAAAATCGTCATTTTCTTTTTTAAATTCATCGCCTGAATCCCCCTTTATATTTAATCCAAAGTGAGCTTGCCGAGCTTTCCGCTTCTGTATTCATCAAGCAGCATAACGGCGGCACGCTCCGTATCCGTCTCGCCGCCTTTTATCAGCATTCCTCTTTTTGCGCCGATAAGTTCAAGCAGCTCATACGGCTCAAGCTCCTCAAAATTTGTGATTTTATATCTTTCCGCAAGGCGGTCGGGATAGTTTTTCTGCAAAACAAGCAAGAGCCTGACCGCAATCTCCTGGCTGTCAAGGATTTCATCCTTAACCGAGCCAATGAACGCAAGCTTAAACCCGACTTCGGGGTCTTCAAATTTCGGCCAGAGCACTCCGGGAGTGTCAAGCAGTTCAATGCCCGAACCGATTGAGAACCATTGGTTGCCCCTTGTAACTCCGGGCTTGTCCGCAACCTTGGCACGGTATTTGCCCGCCATTCGGTTGATGAAAGAGGATTTGCCCGTGTTCGGAATGCCGACAACCATAACTCTCAGAGCCTTGCCGCCCATTCCTTTTTCTTCATTGGCTTTTATTTTATCTTTAAGAATTTCTCTGACGGCAGGCTGAAATTTTTCAAGCCCCCTGCCGCTTCGGCAGTCAACGGGCAGAGCCTTTATTCCCCGCTCCGAAAGCTCCTTGATTTTGCGAGCCGTTGCGTTCGGGTCGGCAAGGTCGCACTTGTTGAGCAAAACAATCCTCGGCTTTGAGCCGACTATTTCGTCAAGCTCGGGATTCCTGCTGCTCTCGGGAATTCTTGCGTCAACAATTTCACAAACCGCATCGACAAGCGAAAGGCTCTCTTTTATTAATCTTCGTGTTTTCGCCATATGGCCGGGAAACCACTGAACCGTCATTTTCTCATTCATACTGACCTATCTTAAACTGACCGAAGGGCTTGACTCTGAAAAGAGCTTTGCCCATGACATATTCTTCTCTTATCAGGCCGACAAGATTGCTTCTGCTGTCGGTTGAATTGTTTCGGTTATCGCCCATAACGAAAATATAACCCTCGGGAACTGTCAGAGGACCGTTAAAATCCTCTCTGTTATTTGTAGGCGAAGCCGTATAAGGCTCATCAAGAGCCCCTCCGTCAACATAGACCACTCCGGCGAAAAAATCGATATCCACCGTCTGACCCTCGGTTGCGATAACCCTTTTAACAAGCGTTGTCGGGATAGCGTCGGTTTTCGGCGGCTGGCAGGTGACAACGATATCGCCGTTTTTCGGTTCAAAGTGCGAAGCGGTCAGAATTATCCTGTCGCCCCAATTCAAGGTCGGATACATCGAATTGCCGACAACTCCGATTGTTCTGAACGCAAAAAGAAATGCAATCGCAACTGCGACTATCGCCGTTGCAAGGATTGAAACAATGTCAAAGCAATTGCTGACAAATCCGCCGTTTTTATTTTCTTCGTTAACCTTTTCATTTTCGGACATATGTGAATTCACCTTATTCCTCATATATTTTCCACTCGCCGGTGGGATAAAATCTGACAACAGCCTTTCCCAGAACATACCGTTCATCAATCATGCCGATTTTGCTTGAACGGCTGTCAAGCGAAACATTGCGGTTGTCGCCCATAACAAAGAGCTTGCCCTCCTCAACCTGAAGCGGAAAGCTGACATCATAGCTCACCCTTGTCGGCTCGGAAATGTAAGGCTCGTTCAGCTTCACTCCGTTAACATAGACTTCGTTACGGTCAAAATCAATATAAACCGTGTCTCCGCCGACTGCGATAACACGCTTGACTATCGGAACATGCCGCTCCCACGGCTGATTGATAACCACAATGTCGCCCCGTTCAATCTCCGTTGTGACGCTCGCCACGGCAAGCCAGTCGCCGTCGGTCAGAGTCGGCACCATCGAGTCCCCGTCAACTCCGACAGCTCTGAAAACAAATGAGAACAGAAGAAAGACTACGACGATTGCGCCCTTGACGGAATCCGACATGTCATAGATAAACGAAAGCACGGGAGAGGTCTTGGGCATTTCTTCTTCAGTTACGGAATTGAATTCAATCCAGAATTCGTCAATCCTGCGCACGGCTGACCCTCCCTTTGAAAATGATTATCAAGCAATTTTAACAGTATACCCTGCCACGGAAGCTGCTTGCTGATTTATTGTAATTAATTAAAGAAATAAGAATAAAGGTGTAACAACCGCAAACCTGTTGTTACACCCTCAAGCTTTTTATCTGATCTGTTCTTTAACCTTAGCTGCCTTACCGACTCTGTCTCTGAGGTAATAAAGCTTGCTTCTGCGAACACGGCCGCTTCTGACTGTTTCAACCTTCGCAACATTGGGGGAGTGAATGGGGAATACCCTTTCAACGCCAACGCCATATGAAATGCGGCGAACGGTGAAGGTCTCTGAAACGCCTGAACCCTTGCGGGCGATAACTACGCCTTCAAAAGCCTGAATTCTTTCTTTTTCACCCTCACGAATTTTAACCGAAACTCTGACGGTATCGCCGATTTCGATTGAGGGTACTTCGGATTTGAGTGAATCCTGTGCGATTAATTTGAGTGCATCCATTGTATTTTCCTCCGATTTTTTCAGGCGTTCGTAGCTGCAAAACGCAAAAAGAGGAACACCCGCTTTAATGTTATAAAAGCATTAAACCCCGTCTTTGAGAGCCGAAGCCGCAACTGACGGCACAAATGCGATTAATATAATATCATATGAAATAAAATAATGCAAGCATTTTTTTGGCATTTCATATATTTTTTACATTCTGACAAATATCAGACGGTTTTTATCGGATTTTTGGGCGATTCTTATTCAAAATCGCTCAAATCCTCCCGCAAAAGCCGTGTTCTGACTATCGATGTTTTTTCGGTCTGAGCCGCAAATTCCGAAAGCAGAGAACCGATAAGCAAATCCGCATTCAGATTCACCGTGTTCCCTGCGGCAAGCACGGTTTTGATAAAAACGCAGTTTCCGTCCGCTCTCGCATCAAATGAGCGAACCATTTCGCAGAGATTGACGGTTCTGATTCCTTTTTTGCTCCGTTTTTCCGCATTCAGCTCCCCGCCGTCAATAATGCTCTGCGCTCCTGCTGCAAAGCCCTCCGCTTCGCCCATGCTCAAAAACTCTGCGGTTATCTCATATTCCGCCGCCGCAATCTCATTCGATTTGCAGACAGGCTCCCGAACTTCAACAATCTCAATGCCGCCGGGCATAACAGAATTCAGCCTTTCGCCGATTTCCTCAAAGCTCATTTCGCCCTCAATACGGATATCGAGCGGCTCTCTCCCGCCCTCCTGACCGAGCGGCAGAGGCATTAAAAATGTCATGTAGGGGTGAGGATTGAAGCCCTCGGTGTACCAAAGAGGGATTCCCGCCCTGCGGACTGCCCTTGTCATACAGCGGTTCATGTCAAGGTGTGAAATATAAACCGCAAGCCCGTCTTTCTTAAACCACAGTCTTACCGATTTCATCGCACACACCTCCGTTGAGTCTGTTTGCCCCGCAGCCGCCGCATTTTTCACGGCAGCAGGCGGTTGTTTCGCCCGCATGGGCTTTCCGATTTTCATTTATCAGGAATTTTTTGGTAACTCCGTAATCCATATGATCCCACGGCAGAATCTCGTCATATTCTCTGCGCCTTGCGGTGTAGAAATACGGGTCAATTCCGTTTTCGGCAAAGCTTTCCTCCCATTTTTCGGGCTTCAGGCATTCAGCCCAGCCGTCAAAGGTGCATCCCTTACGCCATGCGGTTTCGATAACATCGGCAAGCCGCCTGTCTCCCCTTGCAAACACGCCTTCAAGGAAGCTTGTCCACGGCACATGGCGGGAAACGCTGACCTTTCGGGTCTTAACGCAGGAAACAAGATAATTCTGCTTTTCAATCAGCGTATCGGGCTTGTCCTGCGGCTCCCATTGAAACGGAGTGAACGGCTTCGGAACAAGTGAAGCAAGGCTGACGCTGACATTCACGCCCTTGCCCTTGGGCTTATCGGGGTTTTTATAAAATTCGTCAACCACCGCCTGAGCAAGGTCGGCAATGCCTTTGATATCCTCCTCGGTTTCGGTCGGCAAGCCAATCATAAAATAGAGCTTAACCGCCGTCCAGCCGCCTGCGAACGCCTGAGCCGCCGTTGAGAGCACTTCCTGCTCGGTGATATTCTTATTGATAACATCTCTGAGCCTTTGAGTTCCCGCTTCGGGCGCAAAGGTCAGACCGCTCCGCCTGACGGCGTTGAGCTTTTCCATAAGTTCCTTGGGGAAATTATCAGCTCTGAGCGAGGGCAGAGCGATATTGATTTTCTCCTCCATTGTCCACGGGAGCATGTTTGTTATCAGCTTTTCAAGCCCCTTATAGTCACTCGTGCTCAGTGAGCAGAGCGATATTTCGTCATAGCCCGTGCTTTCACAGATTGAGCGGCACTGAGCCTCAACCGTTTCGGGCGATTTGCGCCTGAGGGGTCTGTTGATGAATCCCGCCTGGCAGAAGCGGCAGCCTCTTATGCACCCTCTGAATATTTCAACCGTCGTTCTGTCGTGAACGACTTCAAGAAACGGAACCACGAATGTGCTCGGAGAGAACATTGAATCAAGGTCGGCAACATTGCGCTTTTCAACCTTTTCGGGCGCTCCGCAGGTCGGAGTTACGGACTTTACGGTGTTATCTTCGTTATATTCAACCTTATAAAGCGACGGAACATAAACGCCCTTTATCCGAGCGGCGGCTTCAAGAAATTCCTGCTTGGTTGAGCCTTTCTTCTTATGCTCCTTCAGCAAATCGATAAGCTCGTTTGTGACTTCCTCACCGTCGCCGGGAAGCGTGATATCGAAAAATTCCGCCATCGGCTCTGCGTTGCAAACGCATGCACCGCCCGCAATGACAATCGGAGTGAGCGAGGTTCTGTCCTTTGACCTGACGGGAAGTCCTGCAAGGTCAAGCATGTTCAGCACATTGGTGTAGCTCAGCTCATACTGCATCGTGAAGCCTATCAGGTCAAAATCACGGATTGCATCGCCGCTTTCAAGAGCATAGAGCGGGATTGAATTTTCACGCATTATCTGCTCCATGTCAATCCACGGGGCAAAAACTCTCTCGCACCATGCGTCCTCTCTTGCATTGACAAGAGAATAAATTATTTTCATGCCGAGATGCGACATGCCTATTTCATAAGTATCGGGGAAGCAGAACGCATAGCGGATATCGACCGAATCCTTATCCTTGACTACGCTGTTAAGCTCGCCACCCGTGTATCTGCCGGGTTTCTGAACCCTGAGCAGAAATTTTTCAATTTCTTTGGGATACATAAACGCTCTCCTGTTCAAAATCAAATCGACATATATAATATCATACTTAAACATAAAAATCAAATACCGCTTTTTAACAGCAGGCTTCTGCCGATAAAAAACGGTATTTTATATGCTTTTTTCTCTTTTATCCAAAAACAGAGCTGCGGCAAGATAAAGCGAAACCGCCGCAAGGGTGAAATTTCCGCTTCGGAGCAAAAGCACCAGCCCCGCCGCAAACATCGGAGCTATCACGCCGCAGGAGACGAAAAAACAAATCCTTTCTGCTTTTTCTTCGTTCCCGAAACGGCAAAGCGCATACTGAAGAATGTTTCCCCCGTCAAGCGGTCTGCATGGAAGAAGATTAAACGCCGCAACGCAGAGGCTTGCCGCCGCCACTGTTTTGATTCCTCCGCCGTGAGCACCGAACGGCAGAAGCAGGGCGGAAAGCACGAGATTCGCCGCAGGACCCGAAGCCAGAACAATGATTTCGTCAAAGCTCCCCATCCGCTCGGGCAAACTGCGTTCAAGCCTTATTCCGTAAAAGGAAAGCTCAATAACCGACGGCTTTTCGCCGAGAATCAGCAGACAAATGATATGCCCCGCTTCATGGATAATACAGCAAAACAGCGCAAGGGCGCACAGCCCGCTTTCATCAATAATCAATGTCAGCGTTACTGCGGCGGCAAAAGAAACATTGATTTTAATTGCGGTTCCCGCAAAATTAAGCTTCATCTTCGCTTTCGGGATAAAGCAGAGGTTCGGGATTGACCCTGATTCCGTTTATCCTGACCTCAAAATGAAGGTGCGGACCCGTTGACCAGCCCGTTGAGCCGACAAGTCCTATTGTTTCGCCCTGCCTTATGACGGCGCCCTCCTCCGCATATATTTCGGAAAGATGGCAGTAATAGGTTCTGAAGCTGTCTGAATGCTCCATAAGAATATATTTGCCCCAGACTTCGCTTTCGCCCGTTTCAATGATTCTGCCGTAAAATGAAGCAGAAACGGGAGTTCCCTCCTCCGCCGCAAGGTCAAGCCCCGTATGAAAGCCGTAATTTCCCGATATGGGGTTTGTTCTGTAACCGAATTTTGATGTTATTCTCGCATTTTTCACGGGCAGAACCGGCTTGACGCTGACATGATAAGGCGCAAACGAGGTTCCCTCCGCCGCCTCTTTTTTCTCCATGTCGCCGCCGCCCGAGCCGTCGCCGACTATCTCACCGACGGCAACGGTTTCTCCCGTGTCGTCGCTCGTCACCTGATAAGAACTGACCGAATATTCTTCGCTGAGCTCGGGAGCGGCGGTTGTTGCGGCGCTTTCCGCTCCGTCAACGCTTTCGGCAATATCGGCAGGCTTGAACACAAATTCCGCAGCGTTCTTTATCTGACCCATTATCTCGCCCGCCGACATATCTCTCTGCATAATCCTGCCGTAATCGGTTTTCATTTTTTCATAAGCCGTAGGGCTTATCTTTGAAACGAGAAAAACACCGCCGACAATCAGAACGCATAAAACGCTCTGAAGCAGGATAAGCCTGACAAGATAATCCGTTTTTGTTTTGGCGTCTTTTTGTGAAGCCTTGCTTCTTTTCGGCGCATCCTCATCGGTGAATCTGAATCTGCTTCTGTATTCTTCCCGCTCGGTTCGCTGTGACGGCGGATACTGAAAATCGTTATCCATTTGAATTCCCCCGCAGTAAGTGATTTTACTTGATTATATGAGTATGCCGTGCATAAATATGATTATTTTTGATTTGCAGGCAGACAATAAACAGCTCCGCTTGCTTAAACAAACAGAGCTGTTTCAATAACTATATTTATTGTTGTAAAAAAGACTATTATTTTACCACTCGTCACTTTCGTCAATCAGAACCGCATGGGCGCAGCGGATTCCGTCAACGGCGGCGGAGACTATGCCGCCTGCGTAACCCGCTCCCTCGCCGCAGGGATAAAGCCCTCTGATGTTCGCCTGATACAGCTCGTCTCTGAGAATTCTGACGGGTGCAGAGCTTCGGGTTTCGGGTGCGGTCAGAACAGCGTCCGGCAAAGCGAAGCCGTTAAGGCTCTTATCCATTTTAACAATCGCCTGAGCCATTGTATCCGTCACCCTTTCGGGCAGAACCTTGCGGATATCGCCGGGAGTAACACCCGTTGCACAGGTCGGCTTGACATATGAAAGCTTTTTTGACGCAACGCCGCCGAGAAAATCACCGACAGTCTGGCACGGGGCGCTGTAATCGCCTCCGCCGAGTTCAAAAGCGGTTTTCTCAATTTTTCTTTGAAGCTCCATTCCCGCAAGAGGATGGTCGCTTCCGAAATTTTCGGGTTCAATGCCGACAAGCAGAGCAGAGTTTGAATTCTCGCCGTCACGGGCGTATTCGCTCATGCCGTTGACAACAACATGACCCTCCTCCGAGGCGGCGGCAACAACCGTTCCGCCGGGGCACATGCAAAAAGTATATGCTCCCCTGCCGTGTTCGGGGTGGCACGCAAGCTTATAATCCGCCGCTCCGAGTGCGGGATGACCCGCAAAAGAGCCGTACTGCGCTTTATCGATAAGCTCCCTCGGATGCTCAATTCGAACGCCGACCGAAAACGGCTTCTGCATGATTTTTATTCCTTTTCTATAAAGCATTTCAACCGTATCTCTCGCCGAATGACCGATGCAGAGAAGCAGCGTATCGGTTTCGATATCCTCGCTTGAACCGTCGGAGCTGACGCAGGTTATTCCCTGAACAACTCCGTTTGCAACGATAATATCGGTCAGCTTACAGCCGAAGCGAACCTCACCGCCCAGAGAAATAATCTCCTGCCTGAACGCCTTGACAACCGCTCCAAGCCTGTCCGTGCCGATATGCGGGCGTGAAGAATAGCTGATTTCGGGCGGTGCGCCGTGAATAACAAGCTCCTCAACCACCTTGCGGCAGAGCGGATCTTTGATGCCCGTTGTCAGCTTGCCGTCAGAAAAAGTTCCTGCTCCGCCCTCGCCGAACTGAACATTGCTCTCGGGGTTGAGCGAGCGTGAAGTCCAGAAGCCCTTGACATCCGCCGTGCGGGTGTCAACATCTGCACCCCTCTCAATTACTATCGGGCGAAGCCCCGCCCTTGCAAGAATGAGCGCCGCAAAAAATCCCGCAGGTCCGAAGCCTGCGATAATCGGCCTGAGAGTGCTCGTTCTCCTTATTTCGGGCATCTCGTAGCGGTAAGGCTCAGCCGCCTCAACCTTTGAGTTGCCCGCATGAGCGATTAACGCCGCCTCGTCCGAGTCAACCTCAACCGTAACATTATAGACAAAACGGATATTATCCTTTTTTCTCGAATCGACCGCTTTTTTGACAATGCTGAGAGATTTTATTTTTGTTTCTTTGCATCTCAGAGCCTTTGCCGCCGCACGGCGAAGCTCGCTCTCGTCGCTGTCAAGCGGAAGCTTGATTTCATTAATTTTTATCATTAAAATACCTCACCCGAGTTCTCCTGCCAGCAGACCAGACGACCAAGCCCATTGAAGATTGAAGCCGCCGCATCCGCCGTCAACATCAATTATTTCGCCTGCAAAATACAAGCCCTTGCAAAGCTTTGAACCCATAGTTTTTTCATTTATCTCCGTAACTTCAACGCCGCCGCTCGTCACCTGAGAATTATTAAATCCCCTCGTTCCGCTCACTTCAAGCGGAAAATCTTTGATTTTTGAAGCGACGGAGCGCATATCACGGGGCGAAAGCTCCGATATTCTCATATCGGGATTGTAAAGTTTTGCAGCTTTACAAATTGCAATTCCGACCGCCTTGGGCAAAAATCCCGTCAAAAGATTATCCAATCCGCATGAATCCTTGATTTTGCTGAGATTATTCAAATAGTCAAGCAATTCATCAAAAGCCATATCCGGCATAAAATCAATATGTGTAAAGGGAAACGCCTTTTCATTGTCAATATATTTCTGAGCCGCCGAAGCAAGCTCCATTGCAGCGATTCCCGATAATCCGTACTCCGTAAAAAGAATTTCACCGACCGTTTTTTTAATAACGCCCGAGCCTTTAAGGGTCAGCTCGGCGTTGCGGACTCTGACGCCTTTCATCGGCTTGGTTACAGAGGGCGACGCACAGAGCGGAACAAGCGCAGGAACGCTCGAAGTTATCTTGTGACCTAACGCCTTTGCCAATTCAAATCCGCTTCCGTCGGAGCCCTGCGCAGGGGAAGACCTGCCGCCCGCCGCAACTATCAGCTTTTCGCTCGAAATCTCTCCGTTAATCAAAAATCCGTTTTTCGTCTTTTTTATTTCTTTTATGGGAGTGTCGCAGATGACATCGATTTTCAGCCTTTCAAGCTCAAATCTCAGCGCATCGACAACGCTCGCCGCCGCATTGCTTCGGGGATAATATCTTCCGCAGTCATCAGCATAGCAGAGCAAGCCGAGCGACAAAAAAAAGTCAAGCACGGCTTCGGGCGGATAGCGGTTCAGGGCATACTCCGCAAAGCCCTTGTTCTGATATTCATGCTCAAGAGCGCCCGAATTTGTGATATTGCATTTCCCGTTGCCTGTTGCAAGCAGTTTTTTGCCGACTCTCGGCAGCTTTTCAATAACCGCAACGCTGAGATTCGGAAAGCGCCTTTTTGCGTTGATTGCCGCCGCAAGCCCCGCAGAGCAGCCGCCGACAACCGCAAGATCATAGCTTTTCATCATCGTTTTTACATCCTTTGCCGCATTGCGAACAGTTGCCGCCGCATCCGCTGCAGCCCTTGCCCTTTATTTCTCTGACTTTATGAACAACAAGGGAAATAACCGCAGCAACAGCCACGGTGATTATCACATAATCTATCCAGCTCATGGCATCCACCCGTTAATACAATATTTGTTCATTATATTTTACCGCTTAAACCGCCGAATGTCAAATACAATATAAAGCAATAATATATTTTTATGTTTCTTCAATTATTGACTTTTAGGATATATAATGTTAATATAAATTATATATAATCTAAACATACGGAGATTATCATGCTTGATTTTATTTTGCGCATTTCGCACTATGCTCTGCCCGTGCTTGCGGTTGCGGTTCTCGCTCTGTGCCTTTCGGCGCTTCTGAAGCGCAAGCCGCCCTCGGCAGGCAAAGCAAGACTTATCAACACGGCAAACAACGATTCTTTTCCCCTCGTCAGCCGTGAAACCTCGATAGGCCGCCACAAGAACTGCGATATTATACTGAACTATTCAACCGTTTCAAGGCTACATGCCGTTGTTGTCTGCACAAAATCCGGCTGGTACATAACCGGCATAAAATCCGATGCGGGAGTTCTGATAAACGGCAAGCCTCTTGAAAAAAAACAGCTTCTCAAAACGGGCGACAAAATCACTCTCGGCAGCATTACATTGATTTTTGACAACAAGCAGGGTTAACATATGACGGATAAATTCAAAATTATTACTCTTGATAACGGGCTTAGAATCGTTATTCAGAAAAACGCTAATGCAAAAACCTGTTCTCTCGGGGTATGGGTGGGCAGCGGCTCATGCTTTGAAACCCCCGAAACCGCAGGAACCTCGCATTTTATCGAGCATATGCTTTTCAAAGGAACCGAAAAACGTTCGGCGCTTGATATTGCGGTTGAAATGGACGAAATCGGCGGAGTGCTCAACGCATACACCGCCAAAGAAATGACCTGTTTTTATGCTCACACGCTCTCGGAGCACAGTGCAAAGGCTCTTGACATTATCTGCGACATGATAATGAACCCGAAGCTTTCACCCGAGGATATTGAGCTTGAAAAAGGCGTTATCAAAGAGGAAATTGCAATGTATGAGGACAGCCCCGAGGATCTCTGCGCCGATTCCTACTATGAAAAGGTCTGGAGCGGCAGTATGCTCGGGAGCAACATTCTCGGAACAAATCAGACCGTTGATTCCGTGACGGGAGAAAGCCTTTCGGCTCACATTAAAAAGTTTTATGTTCCCGAAAGAACGGTTGTCAGCTTCAGCGGCAATTTTGACGAAGACGAAGCCGTTGAAATCTGCAAAAAATATTTTTCCGGCATGAAAAATACGGGCTTTGAGCTGACGCCCGTTTCGGCTGATTATTCGCCCGGAATTTACCGCATAAAAAAAGATTTCATGCAAAATCAGCTCATTCTCGGCTTCCCGGGGATTCCGCTGTCGGATAAACGGCGTGACTGCGCCTCTCTCATTTCGTCAATGCTCGGAGCGTCTTCTTCATCAAGGCTGTTCCAGACAATAAGAGAAAAGCTCGGCTTAGCCTATTCGGTTGACTGCGTTAATGTTGCCCATCTCAATGCGGCGGTATTCATTGTCTGCATGGGGCTTGGCAAAAAATCCGAGGAGCAGGCAATCGGCGAAACCTTGAAAATCATCTCAGAATTTGCCGATACCGTGACCGAAAAGGAGCTTGCGAGGGCAAAGGAGCAGACCGTTGCAGGCTTTGTCATGAGCCTTGAAAGCGTTTCTTCGATTGCTTCACGGAACGGCAAGGGAGTTCTGCTTCACGGCAGACCGAGAAGCGAGGAAGAGGTTATCAAAGCCGTCAGGGGCGTTACGCTTGACGAAATCAAGCAGACGGCAAAGGAAATTTTTGATTTTTCAAAGCTTTCGCTCTGCTGTGTCGGCGATGTCGGAAGCGAAAAAAGTTACTGTAAATATCTGAGTATAATTTGAGGAATAAAAAATGATTAAAAGAGATATAAAAAGAATGGTTGTCAAGGTCGGCACTTCGACCCTGACCTACAGCACAGGCAAAATAAACATTCGCCGCCTTTCAAAGCTTGCAATGGTTCTCAGCGACCTTAAAAATGCAGGCATTGAAATTGCGCTTGTCACCTCGGGCGCAATCGGAGTCGGAGTCGGCAAGCTCGGCTTGAAGGAACGCCCGAAAGACACTCCGGGCAGGCAGGCGGCGGCGACGGTCGGTCAATGCGAGCTTATGTTCCTTTATGACAAATTCTTCGGTGAATTCGGCAACACGACGGGTCAGCTTCTTGTTACGAGAGATGACTTTGAAAACGAGGAGAGACACCGCAATCTGCGCAACACATTTATGAAGCTGTTTGAATACGGTTCTCTGCCGATAATCAACGAAAATGACAGCGTTGCGGTTGAAGAAATCGTTTTCGGCGATAACGACAGCCTTTCCGCCCATGTTGCAAAAATAATTGACGCCGATATGCTGATTATATTAACCGATATCGACGGACTATTCAGCGCAAATCCGGCAGAAAATGAAGATGCCGTTCTCATCAGCAGCGTTGACAGAATAACCGATGACATTCT
>CAYXVM010000001.1:0-34626 GCA_964468465.1 uncultured Clostridium sp. | reverse complement strand
GCCTCAATGTCGCTCTGCGAAGCTGCGGCAGACGCAACGGTGCAGGGCGCAAGGGCAATAACAAGCGCAATGAGCGCACATGCAATTCTTTTTTTCACTCTCCGTCTCTCCTTATGGATTAGCTGATAAATCGGGTTGTAACAATCAGCGTGATAGTTTATTTTGTTTTTCTTTTTGATTCCTGTTCGCTTTTCGACTGAGCGAGATTATAGAGAATCAGCAACAGCAGAATGCTGACAAAAATCAATGCGGAAAGCGCATACATATCGGGCTTTACACGCTTCTTTGTCATTGAGAAAATAGCTATCGGAAGCGTCTGGAAGCCCGGTCCGCCGGTGAAATAGCTGATAATGAAATCGTCAAGCGACAGGGTGAACGCCATTATCATTCCCGTTATAATGCCGGGCATGATTGAGGGCAGAACAACCTTGAAAAACGCCTGAACGGGCATACAGCCGAGATCCTGCGCCGCTTCGGCAAGGTTTCTGTCGGTCTGGCGAAGCTTTGGCAGAACCGTAAGGATAATATAAGGCAGATTGAATGTTACATGGGCGATAAGCAACGTTCCGAAGCCGAGAACCGAATCGTTTCTGACAAGTCTGCCGACAAAAACGAACAGCAACATCATTGAAATACCCGTTACGATTTCGGGGTTCATCATCGGAATATTCGTCACCGCCATAATGCTCGAACGGGCAACGCCTTTTTTGAATTTGTCGATTCCGACAGCCGCCGCCGTGCCGATTACCGTTGCGGCAACCGATGAGCAGACCGCAAGAATCAGGGTGTTATAAAGCGCTCTGAGGGTTGCTTCATCCTGAAAGAGCGATTTATACCATTGAAGCGAAAAACCCGCAAATACGCTCGTGCTGCTTGATGAGTTAAAAGAAAAAAGAATCAGCACGATGATGGGCGCATAGAGAAAGAGAAAAACGAGAGCCGAATAAATTCTTGAAACCGTTTTCATATTACCATGCCCTCCTCATCGCCCGTAAAGCGGTTCATAACAGCCATGCTCAAAAGAATAAGCACCATGAGCACAAGCGAAATCGAAGCGCCGAGATTGTAGTTATATGACTGCTGGAACTGCCTTTCGATAACATCGCCGATAAGGTCAAATGAGCCGCCGCCGAGCTTTTGCGAAATATAGAATGTGCTGACGGAGGGAACAAAAACCATCGTTATTCCCGAAACGACGCCCGGCATGCTCATGGGCAGAATGCATCTTCTGATAACGGTCAGCCTGTTGCCGCCGAGATCCTGGCAGGCTTCAATCATGCTGTGGTCAAGCTTTGCCATAACGGAATAAATCGGCATTATCATATACGGCAAAAAATTATAAACCATGCCGAGAATAACCGCACCAGAGGTGTTTATCATGTGAATCGGGTCAATGCCTATTTTGCCGAGCAGGGTGTTGATTATGCCCGTATCCTGAAGCAGAGCCATCCATGAATAAGTTCTGATGAGAAAGCTCATCCACATCGGGAGCATAACGAGCATAACGAGCGTGCGCTGAATTTTCTCCGTTTTCTGCGAAATGATGTAGGCAAGCGGAAACGCAATCACAAGGCAGATAAGCGTTGCGACGATGCCGAACCAAATCGAACGCAGAAAAGTCGGCGCATACTTAACGAGGGCGGAAATATTGTCAAATGTGAAATTTCCCGCCGCATCGGTGAATGAATAATAGACAACGAAAATCAGGGGCGCAATAATGAAAAGCGCCGACCAGACGATATAAGGCGAGGCAACAAGCTTCGTTTTCAATACTGAGCGGTTGTTCATTCCTCGTCCTCCTCAGCATCAGTCGAGGGGTCGGAAAGCTCGTCAAATTCCTCGCTGAATGAGCTGTAGTCGCCGTAAATACCTGAATATTCGGATTTCTTCATTATATGGATTGCATCGGGCTCGATAAACAGACCGATTTTGCTGCCCTCGGGCTGATAATCGGTTGTCTGAATCATCCACTTAAAGCCGCCGATATCAACGATAATCTCAAAATGAACGCCCTTAAAGGTTACAGAGGTGACAACGCCGCAGAGCATTCCCTTTTCGGGCTCAACAACATCAACATCCTCGGGGCGGACAACGACATCAACCGCCTCATTTTTGGCAAAGCCCTTGTCAAGGCATTCAAAGCGGTGACCCGAGAAATCAACCACGCAGTCCTCGGGCATAACGCCGTCAAGAATATTGCTCTCGCCGATGAAATCCGCAACAAAGGCATTCTTCGGCTCGTTATAGATATCAAGAGGCGTGCCAATCTGCTGAATAACGCCGTTATCCATAACAACAACGGTGTCTGACATCGAGAGAGCTTCCTCCTGGTCATGGGTAACATATATAAAGGTTATGCCGAGCCTCTGCTGAATGTTTTTAAGCTCAACCTGCATATCCTTGCGAAGCTTGAGATCGAGAGCGCCCAAAGGCTCGTCAAGAAGCAGAACTCTCGGCTTAACCGCAAGAGCTCTTGCAATTGCAACTCGCTGCTGCTGACCGCCCGAGAGCGAATTTATATTACGCTTGCCGAAGCCGGTCAGATTGACCAAAGCAAGCATTTCTTCAACCGTTTCTTTAATCTGCTTTTCGGGAGTCTTTCTGATTCTCAGGCCGAAAGCAACATTCTCATAAACATTCAGGTGAGGAAAAAGGGCATAACGCTGAAAAATAGTGTTAACCTGCCTCTTATGAGGAGGAACACTATTGATCTTCTTTCCCTCAAAAATAACCTCGCCTTCGTCGGGTTCAACAAAGCCTGCAATAATTCGCAGAGTCGTTGTTTTGCCGCAGCCCGACGGACCGAGCAGAGTTATAAACTCCTTATCCCGGATGTAAAGATTCAGATTTTTGAGCACCTGATTATTCCCGAAAGAAACGGAAATGTTTTTCAAATCGATTATTGCATTGTTTTTCAATTATGCAGCCCCTCTCTGTACTTGTTAATATTAACATTAATATAGTGCAAATATCTGCAAATGTCAACAATTTTTTTAACAAAACCGTGAAAAACCCGTTACTGTTTGAGAAATTTAATAATTTTACTCTGTTTTTCTCTTAAATGCTCCGATATGCTCTGTTTTTCTCGCTTTTTTATTTTTCAAAAAAAGTTGACTTAAAAAATTTTTTTGCATAAAAATTCGGCGAAATTCACGGTTTAACCGCAATTCCGCCGAAAAAATCAAAATTCAATTTTGTTAATGTCATGACCTACGACATGACGGACTGCGACCATTCAAGCTTTGCGCTGACAGTTAAGAACATGAACGATTGGGCAAAGCTCATTGACAAGAGCAAGCTCATTCTCGGCGTTCCTTTTTATGCAAGAAGCAAAACCGAAAAATACAATTGGGTCGGATACGATTATCTCACAGAGCTTGTCAGTCAGGGCAAGGCAAGCCTTGAACGGGGCGAAGACCAGGACTATATAATCATTGACGGTGCAAAACTCGGAATTGACACGCCCGAATCAATCGTCAAAAAAGCTCATTGGGTCAAAGAAAACGGCTTCGGCGGAATATTCAACTGGCAGGAGGGCAGCGATTATAACGGCTCTCTCAGAAACGCCATGTGGAACGGAATGTTCGGCGAATAACATAAAGAAAATAATAACTCCGATACAAACAGGCAATACTGATATTGCCATCAAATGTATCGGGGTGATTTTTTTGCAGTTCAACAAGGTTGAAATATGCGGAGTTAACACCGCAAAACTGAAGGTTCTCAAAGAAAGCGAAAAAATGGAGCTTCTCAAAAAGGCAAGAGCGGGCGACAAAAAAGCCCGAGAGGATCTCGTGACGGGCAATCTGAGGCTTGTTCTGAGCGTTATCCAGCGATTTTCAAACAGGGGTGAAAATCCCGATGATCTTTTTCAAGTCGGCTGTATCGGGCTGATAAAAGCAATTGATAATTTTGACATGAGTCTTGACGTTCGCTTCAGCACCTATGCCTGCCCCATGATAATCGGCGAAGTCAGACGGCATCTGCGGGATAACAACCCCGTCAGGGTCAGCCGCTCGGTCAGAGACACCGCCTATCACGCAATGCAGGTCAGGGAACGGCTTATCAATGAGCTTGAGCGTGACCCCACTCCCGAGGAAATCGCCAAGGAGCTTGGCACGGACAGAGAGAGCGTGGTTATGGCTCTTGACGCAATTGTTGAGCCCGTTTCGCTCAACGAGCCTGTCTATTCCGACGGCGGCGACACGATTTATGTTATGGATCAGATCGGAGGAGCGGAAAGCGAAGAAAACTGGCTTGATGAAATTCTGCTCAAGCAGGCAATGAGAGATTTGAACAAGAGGGAGAAAAAAATACTTTATCTGCGTTTCATGCAGGGAAAAACGCAAATGGAGGTTGCTCAGGAAATCGGCATTTCTCAGGCGCAGGTCTCACGCCTTGAAAAAGGCGCAATCAAGAAAATCAAGAGTAATTCATAAGCAAAACCGTCGGGAAGCTCTGCCGCCCGACGGTATGTTTTTTATTATATGTCGCATCTGTAGGTTGCGTATGCAAGAAGCTCACCCGAGAAAAATTCACATGCCGTGAAAACAATGCAGTCATCATAAACCGTGACAAGCATTCCCTCGGATTCACGCATACAGTTTTCAACCGTTGCCGCAGAATTTGCAGTTGCGCTTCTCGGCGATGAAACGCTTGAAATATGAATCATTGTTGCGTATTCGCCGTCATAGTCCGTTATGTTAATCCGGGGATTGAGCTTATACATATCGTATGTCCAATGAGAATGACCGTTGAAGAAAAATACATTCTTATAATCTTTCATAAGCTGACGGAAACGGGCTTCGTCGGGAGTTCCCGCCGTGAATGAAAGATTGTATTTAACTCCGAGATTGTTTATCAGATTGCCCTCGCCCATATAAGGGTTATCGCCGGGAGCATTCAGGAATGTGTGGAAGAAAAGGAACACCTTTCTGTCCTTGTATTCTTCAAGACGGGTTGCAAGCCAATCAAGCTGTTCATCGGTCAGAATACGGCTTGTGTCTTTGTTATAATCCCATTGATACTGGCAAAGGAAAATAAATATATCTCCCCTGCCCTCGGGCGGCTGATAAACGAAATCCATTCCGTTTTCGGAAACATTTATAACGCCGTCCGCCTTGTTCTCGCCGTAAACGCCCGCATTGACAAGCTCCTGCCAATTTTCAAGGCTGTATTTGTTTGAAACATCGTGGTTGCCCGTTGAGGTATAAACGGGGAAATCATAATTTGATGCAATTCTGTGGAACTTTTCAAAGGAATCTCTCTCGCCGTTGCTTGAAAGGTCGCCCGACATTCCGACAAACGATATGCCGAATCCGTCAAGGAAATTGAGGGCATTCGGGAAAGTAATTTCTGCATCGTCGCCTGTCAGAGACAGATTATAGCGGTTGAAATGCAGGTCGCTCAATGCGCCGAAAGAATAAATTTTTTCGCCGTTATCGGCAAGCTTTTCTTCGGGAAGCTCCGCCGAACCCATGAACACCTTGTTTTTGAAAGCAAGCACGCTCTCTGCGCCCTCGGGAATCGCCGTGAACTCATAAATATCCGTGCTCCCCTTGCCGCCTCTGACGGTAAGCTCGGCAAATTCGCTGTAATAAACTTCATAGCCCTTAACTTCAACCGAAAGCTTTTCGTTATCCTCGGTTCCCCAATAAAGCTCATAGGAACCGTTGACGGGCGAAGAAACCGTGACCGTTCCCGCCGCAGAGCCTGCGGCATCATTTGCAAAATCATAATCAATTTCGGCTTTGCCGTTTAAAAACGGAAGCGAAACCGTAAAGCCGTTGAGCGCAATTACCAGCGGCATAATCAAGGTCATAATTTTAATTGCAATTTTTGTCATCATATTTATTCTTCCTCTTTTGAATTATTAATTCAGCCCGCAAGCTGATAAACTCTTACATAATCAACAATAAAGTCAACATCGCCGCTGTTGAGGTTTATATCGCCGTAACCGAAGATATCAGCACAACGGTTGCAATAAATATGTTGATTATTGAATATTTCATATTTCACTTCCTCACATCACGGCAACCGACAAAGCGAGAAGTATCTGCGCCGGATAATAGGTTGAAAGCTCAACCGTTACCCAATTGTTTTTCTTCTTTACGGGCGTGAAATAGAGCAGGCTCAGGCATGAATCGCTTATCAGGAACAGCACCGAGCCGATAAAAGCGAGCCAGAATGCGGGGCTTCTGCTGCCGAAAGCAAGCACAGCCGAGGCGGAAACTTTATAAACAAGAGCGGCATAATAAACCGTCAGCATTATCTTCAGCTTTTTATCAATTTTCATCTTGAGCAGCTTCATCATAACAACGCAGAACACTCCGCCGAGAATGCCGACAATGAGCGCGGCGAGATTGAAGCCGCCTTTGGTGATAAAGGCGCAAAGATAAAAAATATGACCGACAAGAAAATACGCCGTTCCAAGCGGAATAAGCTTGCCTCTGAATGTCGGCGCAATCTCCTTAATTCCGAGCAGAACATCTCCGAAAAATCCGAAAAGCAGAGCAAAGCAAACCAGGCAGAAATAATATGTATCCGTCGGATTCATGCAGTAGCCGACAACGGCGACCGAAATGAAACCAAAGCTTGCCATGAATTTGCAGAGCATTCCCTGAAAAGCTTTTCCTTTTCGCCGCTGAGCAATGCAGGCGAAAGCAAAGCCGGAAGTTAACGCAGTCAAAGCAACGGTAACAATAAACAGCGGTGACATAGTATTTCCTCCTTGATAATATTGAATTTTATTCAGCAGACAGCCCAGCGTCCGCAGATTTCAAAGCCGATTTTTTTATAAAAATCAGCAAGCGAATCGTTTCTGCAAAACAGAAAAACCGCCTTTTCCGACTTCTCCTTTGCAAGAGAGCCGACAAGCGCAGAGGCGTATCCCCTGCCCCTTGCGACGGGTCTTGTTGCAACCGCTCCGAGCAAAACACTTTTTTCGCCCTCAAAAAGAGCGAAAGCGCAGGCGGAAAGCTCTCCGCCGCTCTGAACGGCGGCAAGCGAAGCCGTGCCTTTGGCAAGCCTTGCACAGACATCGGCAAGAAAGCTTCCGTAATCTCCGAGCTCAAAGTCGCATTCCGTCAGCAGAGCATAAAGTTCTTTTTTATCATAATCATTAAGTATATCTGCGGCGGGAAGTTCAGCCCCATTGCCGCAGAAACGAACAATAAACGATGTCTTTTTTATCGGCAGTCCGAGCCTTTCGGCGCAGCAGGCGCAGCAGGTGATATCCGAGAAACCAACAGCCGACAAAAACGCCGAAAGCTCCTCATAATCCGCATTTTCGGCGCAGAATACAGTTGCGCTGCCGTCAACTCTGCTGACCGCCGCCGTCGGAATATCTCCGACAGTCTGCACCCAGAAAAAGGCAAAGCTTTGGGATGCGCCGTAGGTTTCAAAAAGCGCAGTTATTCTTGCCGCAAACGGATCTGCGGGCAAAAAGTCAAGCTGTGATTTTTCGTTAATAAGACTTACCATTTTGCGAATTCCTCCGCCATTGCCTTAACAAGACGCAGGCTTTCAAGCGCATCATCATATTTTATGACACAGCTTGGGGAATGAAGATATCGGCAGGGTACCGAAATGGCAAGGGTTTTAACGCCGCATCTGCTTTTATGGATTGCGCCTGCATTATTGCCGCCCGCAACAAGGGTTTTCGCCTGGCATTTTATGCCGTCTCTTTCGGCGACCTCAAACGCCCCGTCAAAAAGCACTCTGCCGTAAAGCGTGCTTCTGTCCATGAACGAAACTGCGCCGCCCTCGCCGCAAAGGCAAACTCTTTTTTCATCCTTAACGCCCGAAATATCCGCCGCCGTGGTTGTTTCAACAACGATTGCGTAATCGGGGTCAATTGTGAATGCCGCCGTCTGCGCTCCCCTTGTGCCGATTTCCTCCTGAACGCTGAAAGAAAACCATGCGTCATATTCAAGCTCGCTTCTGATCATTTCAATCAGCATTGCACAGCCGACTCTGTCATCAAGAGCCTTTGATTTTATGAATCCGTTTCCGAATTCGGCAAAACCGTCGGCAAACCAAGCCACATCGCCCGGGCGGACATACTCCGCCGCTTCTTCCTTGCTTTTTGCTCCGATGTCAATATAAAGCTCGTCGGCTTTGGGCATATCCGCTTCTGCGTTTTTTTCAAGCATATGAATCGGCTTAATGCCGAAAACTCCGCAGACCGCCTTTTCGCCGACTCTGACGGTTCTGCCCGCAAAAACACGGGTGTCTATTCCTCCGACCTTTTCAAAACGGAGAAAACCATCGGAATCAATCGAAGTTATGATAAATCCGACCTCATCCATGTGGGCGTCAATCATAACCTTGTTTTTGGCAGGATTTTTGCCCTTTTTAAATACTATGAGATTGCCGAGCGGGTCAACGCTGTATTCGGCATAATCTTTGATTTTTTCAATTATATATTCACGAACGGCGTTTTCTCTGCCGGATATTCCGGGCAGGGCGCACAGTTCTTTAATCATTTCAAGCATTAACGCCGCCCCTTTCCGAAATATATTCCGCAAGAAGCCTTGCCGTGCTTTCAATATCCGCAAGGTCGCAGACCTCGGCGGCTGTGTGCATATTTCTCAAAGGAATTGAAAGCAGAGCGGTTTTAACCCCTCTGCCCGAGGTCTGAATTTGGTCACAGTTTGTTCCCGTTTTGCCGCCCATAACCTCGGTCTGATTGGAAATTCCTTTTTCCTCCGCAAGCTCGCTCAGCCTGCGGCTCATTTCATAATCGAGCGACGGAGCATAGCCGACCATGGTTCCTCCGCCGAGCGAAGCATATTTTTCTCCGCTGATTCCCGGAGCGGAAGCGAAGCTGACATCAACCGCAATCGCTTCATCAGCCTGAGCGGAAAATGCGCCCGTCTGCGCTCCGCTGCCCGTGGTTTCCTCCTGAACGGAGAATATGACGCTCAGCGTGCAGTCAAGCTTTTTGCCGTCAAGAAGCTCAAGGCAGCGAAGAATCGCCGCAATACCCGCTCTGTCGTCAATTGCAGGTGAACATACTCTGCTTCCGAGCAGGTTTTCATAATTTCCGTTAAAGGTTATTCTGTCACCCGGAGAAACAAGCTTCAATGCTTCTTCACGGCTCATGCCGATATCAACCGAAATATCGTCAAAGCCTTTGGCCTTGCCCGAATCCTCGGGCTTTGAAAGATGGGGCGGCGTTGAGGTTATAACGCCCGAAATCTTCTCTCTGCCGTGAACCGTCACCCCGGCGGCGGCAAGCACACGGATATCCGCTCCGCCGCATTTGGCAACCTTCAAAAAGCCGTCGGAATCAACCGCCGTAACGACAAGACCGATTCGGTCAAGGTGAGCATCAAGCAGAATATGAGGTTTTCCCTCACCAATGCTTCCCCTGACGCTCCCCAATGCATCGGTTTCGGCAGGCATGAATTTATCAAGAAGTCTCGCCGCCGTTTCTGCCGCATCGCGCTCAGCGCCCGATACTCCCCCTGCGCCGCAAAGCTCTTTGAGCAAAAGCGAAACTTCATTAAAATCAGACATAATCAATTATCCTTTCATCAGATAACCTGAATTCCGCCCTCGGGACGGATATTGAGAACATAGCAGGATTTTTCGCCGAAAACGGCGCATATTTTAGACTTGAACTCGCCGAGAAGCTCCTCGGGAACAAAAGCCTGAATCGTGCCGGCAAATCCGCCGCCGTGAACTCTCCATGCACCCTTTCCGCTGAGAACCTGCTGGCAGATTGAAAGCGCAAGGCTGACGGGCTGATTTGACGGAGCTTTGCAAGTAAAAACATTCTGATTATACATATATGATGAGAATCCGCTTTCAATAACAAGCGCCTTGAACGCCTCAAAATCGCCTTTTTTGAGGGCTTCCGCCTGCTTGTCAACTCTGTCGTTTTCATTGTAGAAATGCATTGCACGAAGCACGGCTCTGTCGCCCGCAGAATCACGGACAACGGCAATACTCTTCTCGAATTCTTCTCTGTCAACCTCTCTGAGAACGCTCTTTCCGAATTTTGAAGCAACATCCTCCATCTCGCTTCTGACGGCGGCATATTCATCGGTAAGGTCGGAATGGTCTCCGCCCGTGTCAACAATGCACAGAGCGTGCTTGCATGAGCCGAAGTCAAAATCAAGCTTTTCGATTACGGGAGCGGCAGGGTCTTTGAAATCAATCTCAACAAAGCCGCCGACCGAGCACGCCATCTGATCCATGAGTCCGCAGGGCTTGCCGAAATATTCGTTCTCGGCAAACTGAGCTATCTGAGCAATCTCAACCGAGCTGATTTTTCCGCCGTTATAAAGATGGTTGAGCATCGTTCCGAGGAGCACCTCAAAAGCCGCAGAGGATGAAAGACCCGAGCCCGAAAGAACGTCGGAAGCCGTTGCGGCGTCAAAGCCGCCAATCTTATAGCCTCTGTTTTTGAAACCTGCGCAAACGCCTCTGACGAGAGCCGCCGACTTTCCTCTCTCGGCAGGCATAACGCCGAGATCGTTCAAATCGACAACATCCATTTTGTAGCCCTCGGACTTGACACGGACAATGTTTTCTCCGTTAATTCCCGCAACGGCAACTGCGTCAAGATTAACGCTTGCCGCAAGAACCTTGCCGTGGTTATGGTCGGTGTGGTTTCCGCAAACCTCGGTTCTGCCCGGAGCGCTGAAAACTCCGACCTCTCTGTCAGAGCCGAAAAGCTCTTCAAAGCTTGAAGCGATTCGGATATATCTTGACTTCTGCGCTTCGATATCCTCTTTTTTATAGTTTTTTTCGAGGGCGGCGTCATATTCGGAGCCTCTGAGTTTTTCTTTCAGCAACGATGTTTTAACCATTTTCTGTGTTTCCTCTCTTTTCTTTTAGTTTTCTATCCTGTCTGTTCTTAAAGAACTCTATTGACTTTTCAACCGTAGTCCAGACTCCGTTAATCGACAGAGCCGAGATGCCGGAAAGGAATAATAATATCGTTATCGGCAGCAGGAATCTTGGCGACAGGGGGTCATAAATGTTGCGGCCGACAAAGGTGAATGAAATCAGCTTCGGCAAAAATCCGATTACCGAGAGCAGAACGAATTTCCAATAGCCGAAATTGAATGAGCCGTAAATGCCCGAAATGCTGTTAATGGGCATACACGGAACAAGACGCAGAGCAATCAGCAGAGCCGGGTTGCCCTTGCCGCCGTGCTGAATCAGCCTTCGCAGACCGTCAGCCTTGCAAATCATTCTCCATGCATTGCCTGCTCCGAACCGCCTGCCCCAGAAATAACGGATTGTTATCAGCAGGATGAATCCGATTATATTAACGGGCACGGCAAGATACATCGGCAAAACTATGCCCGTTAAAAAGCAGACTGTAGAGGTTGCATATATGGGAAAAACACTCTTAACGGCAAACAGCAGCATGATAGCTCCGAAGAACTGCCACTCCTTGTCGATATGAGCAATAAAATCCTCAAGCTCGGCAAGCTTCAGCCTGACCTCTGAATACCAATGCCACAGCTCATCGTATTGCATTGAAAACAGAAGCACCGCCGTTGCAAGCGAAGCTGCAATCAATATCAGTCCGCCGAAAAGCAGATATTTTTTTCGCTTTTTTCTTTTTTCCAAAAGCTCACCGCAATTCCAAAATTTTTCTGACACTCTATTATTTTATATTATTATTTCGCTCGGGTCAATAAGAAATAAAAATATTTTATAGTTTCTTTTTCTTAATATTATGCTATAATATCTTGTAAAAGGATTTGTTATGCCCGAATACGGCATATTTTTCCGATAAAGAGTTAAATATTTGGGAGGATTATTCTGATGAAAATTACCGTTCTTGACGGCTTCACCGAAAACCCCGGCGACCTTTCGTGGGATTGGCTCGAAGAATGCGGAGACTGTACGGTTTATGACCGCACCCCCGCCGAGCTTATTGCGCAGCGGTGCAAAGACTGCGATATTGTTATAACAAATAAAACTCCTCTGCGCAGAAGCGTGCTTGAAAATCTGACGAATCTTAAATTTGTCGGTCTGCTCAGCACGGGATTTAACATAGTCGATTGGGAATTCTGCAAAGAAAAAGGAATACCCGTTTGCAACATTCCGTCTTACAGCACCAACGCCGTTGCTCAGCTCGTTTTTGCGCTTATTTTGGAGCACACAAACGCCGTTGCGGCCCACAGCGAATCGGTTCATTCGGGTGAATGGTCAGCTTGCAAAGACTTTTGCTATCAGGTTGCTCCGCTTTATGAGCTTGACGGAAAAACGCTCGGAATAATCGGCTTAGGCAAAATCGGCAAAGCCGTTGCAAAAATCGCTCTTGCATTCGGCATGAATGTTCTCGCCTCAACGAATCATCCCGCACCGTTTGAGTGCGTTGAATTCTGCAGCAGGGATTCTCTGCTTGAAAGAAGCGATTTTGTTTCGGTTCATTGCCCGCTGACTCCCGAAACCGAGGGAATGGTCAACGCCGATTTTCTTTCAAAAATGAAAAACACTGCTATTCTGATAAACACATCAAGGGGTCAGGTTGTTGATGAAAATGCCCTTGCCGACGCTCTGAAAAGCGGCAGAATTGCAGGCGCAGGGCTTGATGTTCTCTCCTCCGAACCGCCGAAAGCGGATAACCCGCTTTTCGGAATCAAAAACTGCTTTATTACTCCGCACATTGCATGGGCAGGCTTTGAAACAAGAGAGCGTCTGATGCAGATATGCAAAGAAAATGTTCTCTCGTTCCTTGACGGGAAAATAATAAACTGCGTTTACCGATAAAAACGGTTGATATAATAAATGCGATATGTTATAATTAATTGATAAGCCAATAGAGGAGGCGGGCAAATGATAATTTCGCAGACACCGATGAGAATGTCTTTCTTCGGCGGAGGAACGGACTTCCCCGAATTCTTCGACGTTCACGGCGGAGCGGTTATTTCAACAACCTTTGACAAATACTGTCATGTCAATGTCCGCCCTCTGCCCGAGCTTTTCGACTATAAAACCTATCTCGCCTATGCGCAGATAGAAAAGGTTAATTCCGTTGACGAAATCAAGCATCCCGCAATCCGCAACGCAATGAAATGGCTGGGGCTTGAAAGAATCTGCCTTAACTACGACGCAGATCTGCCGTCAAAGACGGGGCTCGGCACAAGCAGTGCTTTTTCAGTCGGAATGCTCAACGCATTTTATACCATGCTCGGCGTTTCAAAAACAAAGCGGGAGCTTGCGGACGATGCAATTTATCTTGAGCGGACTCTTTGCAAAGAGGACGGCGGAATTCAGGATCAGATTGCCTCGGCTTTCGGGGGCTTCAACAGAATCGATTTTTCCGAAAACGGCTACACGGTCAAGCCGCTGAACATATCCCCCGAGCGCAAAGAAGCACTTAACGGCAAACTTATGATGTTTTTTACGGGACTTTCCCGTTTTTCATTTCAGATTCAGAAAACCACCAAAACCGTGCTCGGTCAAAGAACGGATCAGCTTCTTAAAATGCTCGATATGGTTGACCTTGCCGAAGCAATACTTACCGACCCCGAAAAGCCGCTTGATGATTTCGGGCTTTTGCTCAACGAAACATGGCGGCTTAAAAGAAGCATAAGCAGCGAAATTTCAACCGACCTTATTGATACGCTTTATAAAAAAGCAACCGACGCAGGCGCACTCGGCGGCAAGCTGCTCGGCGCAGGCGGCGGCGGATGTCTGCTGTTTTATGTTAACGAAGAAAATCAGGAGGCTGTCCGAGCCGCACTTTCGGACATGCTCGAAATAAAATTCAAATTTGAAAACGAAGGCACAAGAATAATCTGCAACAACTGATAATCACGGAGGTCAGCTTTGATGATTGAAATAATCAAACCCGATTTTATTTTTGAGGACGAAAGAGGAACTCTCGTTCAGCTTCTGCACGAGGGCTTTAAACAGATTAATGTTGTCACCTCAAAAGGCGGAGTTGAAAGAGGCAATCATTGCCACAGGCTCAACCGTGAGGGTTTTTATGTTGTTGAAGGTTCTTTCACGGTTGACGCTCATCTCGGAGAAGATAAAATCAGCCGAATCTTCAAAAAGGGCGATATGTTCATCATCGAGCCGAATGTTATGCACCGCTTTGTCTACCATGAGGATTCAACGCTCGTTGCGTTCTATGACAAGGGCGTTGAACTGCCCGACGGCACAAAAGATATAATCCCGGAGGGCAACCGATAATGGAAGCTGTGATTCTTGCGGGAGGTCTCGGCACAAGGCTCAGACCCTGCGTTGAAAATCTGCCGAAACCACTTGCCCCCGTCGGCGGCAGACCGTTCATTGAATATATTCTTGATTATCTCTATAATAACGGCGTTTGCCGTTCGGTTATATCAACGGGATATATGTCCGAAGCGATTGAAAGCTCCGTCGGTTCGGCTTACCGTGGAATGACCGTTCGCTATTCCCGTGAAGAAGCTCCGCTCGGAACGGGTGGAGCAATCAAAAAAGCACTTTCGCTCTGCTCCGATGAAAGCATCGTTGTTGTCAACGGCGACACCTTTTTTGATGTTGATCTTTTCAAAATGAAAAAAGCCCACGAAGAATCGGGCTGTTCAATCACTCTTGCCGCAAAAATGCTTGACAATGCCGAAAGATACGGTTGTCTGACCGCCGATTGCGGCAGACTCACGGGCTTTTGCGAAAAAGGAGTCTCCGCAAGCGGTCTTATCAACGGCGGAGTATATTTCATAAAAAAGAACGCCCTTGATGGCGTTGAAGAAGAAAAATTCTCTTTTGAAAAAAGAGTTCTTGAAAATAAAAGTTTCAGCATCGGCGTTTTTGAAAGCGACGGCTATTTTATCGACATAGGCATCCCTCAGGACTACCGAAAAGCCGAAGCCGAAAAGGAAAAGCTCGTTTCAAGGCGGATTCGCCGAGCCGTTTTCCTCGACCGTGACGGAACGCTCAATGAAGATGCGGGTCATCTTTATAAAACCCGGGATTTCCGATTTCTGCCCGGCGGCGAAAAAGCGGTTGCGGAAATAAAAGAAAAAGGTTATCTCGCCGTTGTTATCACAAATCAGGCGGGCATCGGCAAGGGATATTACACCGTCAAAGATGTTGATATTCTTCACGGATTCATCAATTCACGCCTTTCGGAGGAAGCCGGAGTAATCGCAGACGGCTTTTATTATTGCCCTCATCACAAAAATGCGGTTATCGAAGAATATCGGGTTGAATGCTCATGCAGAAAGCCCAAGCCCGGCATGATTTTAAATGCCGTGAGCGATTTTGATAAAATCGGAATCAGCATTGATTTAAAGAATTCATTCACGGTCGGAAATAAAATTTCCGATGTTCTTGCGGGAAAAAATGCGGGAACAGGCAAGAATATTCTTGTCGGCAACGACGAAACAGACGAAAACGGCGTTGCCGATGAAAAGCTTGATTCTCTTTTTGAATTTTCCCGAAAATTAACGGCGGCTTATTGACGCCCAAGCAGGTGTTTCAGTTTGAAAAATGTTTATTTTGTTCAGGTAGGCTTTGCCTTTGACAAATCGGTTTATCTGCCCTATGCGACGGGCACGATAGCCGCATACTGCAAAAGCATACCCGAAATAGCAGAAGATTACGCTTTCCCCGAAATTATTTTTCGCCGTGACAGCGTTGAAAACATTGTTGAAGCAATGGATAATCCGTATATCGCCGCATTTTCAACCTATGTCTGGAATGTTGAATTCAACAAGGTTCTTGCGGCGGCTGTCAAGAAAAAATATCCCGGATGTATTATTATTTTCGGCGGTCACAGCGTTTCCGACCGCATGGAATTTCTCGATGAAGAATATATTGATATTTTAACTCTCGGCGAGGGCGAAGAAACCACAGCCGCCCTGCTTCTTGCTCTGAAGAACGGCGAAAATCTTTCGGACTGCTGCGGAATTGCGTTCCGTGATAATGACGGAAACAAGGTTCTGACCCCTGCCCGCTGCCCCGGTTCGGTTGAAAACTATCCCTCGCCATACCTCAGCGGCATTTTCGATTCGATTATTGAAAAAAATCCCGACCTGATGTTTGACACAATCATCGAAACCAACAGAGGCTGCCCCTATAACTGCGCCTACTGCGATTGGAGCAACCACAAAAAGCTCCGTCTTTTCCCGATGGAAAAGGTCAAGGGGGAGCTGAAATGGCTTTCGGAGCATAAAATCGAATACTGCTTCTGCGCCGACGCAAATTTCGGAATGTTTGACAGAGACGAAGAAATTGCCGATTATCTGGTTGAACTGAATTCAAAAACGGGCTTTCCCAAGGTTTTCCGCCCCTGCTACGAAAAGAACAGCGCAGAACGTGTTTTCCGGATTTCCAAAAAGCTTAATTCAAGAGGGCTTGACAAGGGCGCAACAATGGCTTATCAGACCCTTTGCGACGATGCACTGAAAAATATAAACCGCAAAAATCTGACAATGGAGCATTTCTCATCTCTGCTGAGCGAATACACAAACGCAAACATTCCGACCTATTCCGAGCTGATTCTCGGTCTGCCCGGTGAAACGGCGGAGAGCTTCTGCAAGGGGCTTTGCAAGCTTCTGAGAGCAGGTCAGCACAATTCAATCAGCGTTTACTACTGTGAGCTTCTGCCGAACGCTCCCATGTGCGACCCCGAATACATGGAAAAATTCAAAATTGAGCCGATGAAGGTCAGCTTCAATCATATCCACTCCGCAAGCGGAAAGAAAGACGGCATTCCCGAATATTCTTATCTTGTCCGCTCAACAAGCAGTCTTTCAAGAGACGGCTGGGTTTATGCAAATCTGTTTTCAATCTGCCTGCAATGCTTCCACAGCCTCGGTCTGCTCCGCTTTTTTGCAATCTACTGCTACCGTGCGCTCGGCATTGACTACTACGATTTTTACACAAAGCTGCTTGATTTCTGCTTGAAGGATTCGGGGCTTGTCGGCAGTCTTTTCAGAGACATAAAGCAAAAGCTTGACGGCTCTCTTGAGGGCGAATGGAATCATTCAAACCCTGTTTTCGGAAATGTCACATGGTTCTTTGAGGAAGGACTTTTCCTCGAAATGCTTAATAATTTTGATGAATTTGAAAAGCTCGCCGACAGTTTTCTCAATCAATTCGGAATTGACGGAGAGATTTACGAAGAACTCAAAAAATTTCAGATCAACGCCGTCAAGAAGCCGTTTGAAAGCGAAAAAAGATTTGAATGCGGCTACGGTTTTCTTGAATATTTCCACGAATCCGACGACAGCAATAATTCACAGCCCGAAAAGCGAAAAATCACTTATATTTTTAAGGCAAAAGAAAAATATGAGGATTGGCCACGCTTTGCAAAGGAGATCGTTTGGTACGGAAGGCGTAAAGGCGCAACGCTTTACACAAACGATATCAGCATGATTGAAGCCATATCCGAATAAGCTGAATTTCAATAATATCAACAAAAAGAGTGTATCAAAGCCCGATTGTCGGATTTTTGATACACTCTTTCTTTTTGTAAAGTATATTATCTTTACATCTTTTGCTTTATTTCTGCGTTTTCCTATTCCTCAACAAGCGTAACTTCTGATTTATCTTTATACGATTTACTGCCCATTTTGCCGTACCAGACAACCTTTTTGCCGAATTCCTCCCAATCCGAGGCAGGGTCGCTGTCGGCAAAAACAGTTTTGAATTTTCCGTTTACGGGCGGGCGGTATTCGTTGATATAAACGCCATTGAAATAGCTTTGAAAATCATAATCAGTGAAGCATTCGCTGCTCCTCTCGCACGGTTTTCTCAGAACTGCTTTCTGATAAGCAAGAAGCTGAGAAAGAATGTCGGAATTTTCAATTACCTCGCCAAGATAAGGCATCATTTCCGAATAGAAGCCGTCAAGCTCCGCACAAAGAGTGAGGAAAATATACTCATAATTCTCCCAAACGAGATTACCTGCAAACGGAACGCAAAGCCGTGGATTTTCGCCCCGGGCAAGGTCGGCAAAGTAGCTTTTGACCCTACAGTAAGCCTTATAGGTTAAGGGTGCATTTCCGCTCTCGATAAATTCAATCAAGCCCTCATAAAAGCTTCGATAGCTCTTGTGAAGCTCATAAAACGCATAAATTGCAAAGCAACGAAGCAGACCGCAGCCGTGCATTGCCTGAACAACGCCCGCAAAAACTGCACTCTTTTGCCACATTTCGCAGGGCATGGAATCGGTTCGGGTTATAATATTAATTTTTTCGGGAATATAATAAGCATCCGAAGCGCAATGGTAGCGCACAATCTCGGTGTTGGTTGTCTCAATCCCGAATTTTTTCATATAATCCTTTTGACCGAGAATTGAATTGGGCAAGACAATGCAGTTATACACCTCAAAAATGAAATGCTGACCGATTTCAAAAAGCTTGCAGATTCCGTCAACGAAGCTGTCGTAGCTCTCGCCTGGCAAGCCGAGAATAAGCTCGGAATAAACCTGCAGATTCTCCTCGTGATAAACCCCGAAGCTGCTTTGAAAGCGTTCAAGCGACATATTCTTTCTGCCGATGTTTTCAAGCACCTGCGGCGAAAGGCTTTGAAGCGATATCGTTGCGCCCGCCCTGTCGATGCCCTTGCGGTTAAAGCGGCGAACGATTTCACGCACTCTCTCAAAATTGCCCTTGGAATAGTTTATTCTGACCCTTTCGGGATAACCGTATTTTTCTTTTGCCGCAACAATTGCATCTGCAATAATCAAATCGTTCGGGCTTATGCCGAAATTGGCGTCCGCTCCCCAGACAAATCTGATTTTGTTTCTGCCGAGCCATTCAATCTCCGCAAGCACCTTTTCAAGAGGGAAAAATCTTGTTTTTTCTTTAAGCAGACCCCAATCGCAATAGGCGCATCTGTTCGGGCATCCCCTGCTTGTTTCAAGAATCGAATTGAACTCAATGTCGGGATATTTTTCCGCAAAGCCGTCAAACCAGCCGTCAAGATAGGGCGATGCATAATCTAAGCTGCAAAGCTGCTTTTCTTCGGTCATAACGCATCCGTTTTCCGTGCGGTAAGCTATATTTGCAACTTCGGAAACATCTCCGCCGTCAAGCGCTTCAAGCAGCGCACCGAAGGTTATTTCTCCCTCACCGAAGCTGAGATAATCAACCTGCGGATTATCTTCAAGAAAAGAAACATTTTTTGGAATGTTGTGACCGCCGAAAACGGTTATGCAATCGGGATATTTCTTCTTGATTTCCGCCGCAAGAGCAAGGTTATACTCGGTGTTCCAGCAATAATTTGAAAAGCCGACAACCTTTGGATTTTCAAGCTCCGAAGCCGTCTTTTCTATATTGCTCCGCAGGAAAATGAATTCCTTGAATTCGTATGCCGAAGCAACCCGGCTGCTGCGCCAGGCATTTGCAACAATCACACCCGCCGTATACGGCAGATAAACGACCTTTGATTCCCCGCCTGAGGAAACATCGACCTGAACAAAATAAACATTCTTGCGCTCCGGCAACAAATCACGACCTTTATATTTAATATACCGATTAATATAATATCACATACAGATTAAAAGTCAAGCAAGCCGAACACGGCAAAAAATGGGGCCGCCCGTTCGTAGCAAAAAGACGGGTCTGTCGCAATAAGATGAAGAAGCCGTTTTCTTCCGACGAAGGCGTATCAAGATACTCCGAGTCGGAAAAAACGGCTAAAAAGGAACAATATATATTACATTCTCCAACAGAGAATAAAAGCAACCTGTATTTAACGGTGATAAGCCGATAATACAAGCTGCTTTTAATCATCCTATTAAATCTGTTCCTTTTGGTCTTCGCTCAGTGCGGCAGTCCCATGCTATATTACTTTGTCATCAGCTCGCAAATAAGCCTGCTGTGCTCAACGGGATCGTCAATGCGTCTGCCGCCGATGAGGCAGGCCTCGCCGTAAAGGATTTTTGCGTATTTGCCGAGAGCCTCTTTATCCTCGTTATAAAGCGTCCTGAGCTTTTCGGCAATCGGATGTTCGGCGTTGATTTCAAGCACAAGCTGAGCCTTGACCTGATTATCCTTTGCACCGGGCATTGAATTGAGAGTTTTTTCCATTTCAAGAGAAATACCGCCCTCGCTCGTCAGGCAAACGGGATGATTTTTCAGCTTGCCCGTGAAACGAACCGAGCTTATCGAATCGCCGATTGCGTTTTTCATTTCTTCAAACATTTCTTTTGCCTGCTCGTTTTCGCTTTCAAGCGCTTTTTTCTCATCCTCCGTTCCGAGGTCAAGCTCCTCGTCGCAGATATTCATAAACTTCTTGCCCTCATATTCGCCCATCATCTTGAGAGCAAATTCGTCAACATATTCGGTCAGATAAAGAACCTCATAGCCCTTTTCTTTAACGGCGTCGCACTGCGGAAGCATTTCAATCTTCTCAACCGTTTCGCCGCAGGCATAATAGATAGTGTCCTGACCCTCTTTCATTCTGTCAACATATTCTTTGAGGGTAACATATTTTTTCTCGTTTGATGAAATGAACATCAACAGGTCTTTCAGATCGTCCTTGTGTGCGCCGTAGTCGCTGTAAACGCCGAATTTAAGCTGAATTCCGAACGTCTTGAAAAATTCCTCATAGGCTTCACGCTCGTTTTTGAGCATTTTATCAAGCTCGGTTCTGATTTTCTTTTCAATGGTTTTTGCAATGAGTTTTAACTGCCTGTCATGCTGAAGCATTTCACGGGAGATATTCAGCGAAAGATCCTCGCTGTCAACAAGTCCCTTGACAAAGCTGAAATAATCCGGCAGCAAATCACCGCATTTTTCCATTATCAGAACGCCCTTTGAGTAGAGCTGAAGTCCCTTTTCATAGTCCTTGGTGTAATAGTCAAACGGAGCGTGCTTGGGAATGAACATCAGGGCATGATATGTTGCCTGACCCTCAACGCTGGTGTGGATAACCTTTGCGGGATCTTCAAAATCATAATATTTTTCTTTATAGAAGCTGTTGTATTCCTCGGGCTTTATCTCGGAGCGGTTCTTCTTCCAAAGCGGAATTCTGCTGTTGAGAGTGCGAAGCTCGGTAACATCCTCATATTCGCCGTCTTTGCCCTCAACAGGCTTGCTCGTTGTGAACTCCATCTGAATCGGGTGGCGGATATAATCGGAATACTTCTTGACAAGTTGGCTTATTTTGTATTGATCAAGAAATTCGCTGTAGCATTCGTCCTCGGTGTCATCCTTCAGGTGCATGGTGACGGTTGTTCCGAAGCTCTCTTTTTCGCAGGGCTCGATTGTGTAGCCAGATGCGCCGCTCGACTCCCAGCGGAACGCCTGATCGCTGCCGAAAGCCTTTGTCTCAACGGTAACCTTATCGCTGACCATGAATGCCGAATAGAATCCGACGCCGAACTGACCGATGATATCAACATCCTCGGTTTTTTCGTTTTCATTTTTGAAAGCGAGCGAACCGCTCTTTGCAATCGTGCCGAGGTTGCTGTCAAGCTCCTCCTCTGTCATTCCGCAGCCGTTATCGATAACTCTGATGATGCCGTTATCCTTGTCAAGCTCAATGCGGATAACAAAATCGTCGGCATTAAGTCCGACCGACGGGTCGGTCAGCGAGCGGAAATAAAGCTTATCCAAAGCGTCCGAAGCGTTTGAAATGATTTCACGCAGGAATATCTCCTTGTGGGTGTAGATAGAATTAATCATCATATCAAGGAGCTTTTTGGATTCTGACTTAAACTGTTTTGTTCGCATTTTACATCACCTGTTCGTTAAAATTTTCTACGAGAGTCAGTATACTACTTTCAGAGCCAAATACTGTTAACAAAATTTGAATAAACTGTAAAAATTAGCACTCGATTGCCAAGAGTGCCAACTCTTTTTCTCTGAACACATAATATAATTCTTGAATTAATCGGCGGCGTCTGTTATAATTATGGTAATAATATACACATCTTCGGAGGTGCGTCATGGATAAGAAATACATCATTTCATTCAAATCCGGCAGCAGTACCGTTGTTACAAACGAAACGGAAAACGATTTCTTTTCGCTTGATATTGTTGATAATGAAAGCCGTTTTTCTGTTGTTATGAAACCTAAGAAGCCGTTTGAGCTTGTTGATTTTTATGTTGAATTTCCTTATGAATTCAAAAAAGGCGACTGCTTCTTTGCGGGCGGCTACCAATCATGGACAACTACAAGGGAATATAAAGCCGACGAAATTCAGAAGGGCATTACAAAGCTTGCGGGAATAACCAAGCTGACAAAAGACCTTGCAAGGCTCGCAAGCGATGAAAGAATAGTTAAATACACTCAGAAGCCCGGAGAATTTCACAGCCATTGCTACACTTACATAAAAAACGGCGGCAGAGTTAAATTCTGGGGTTCGCTGAGCGAAAAAACGGGATTCACATATTTTAAAGTCAGGATGAACGAGAATTATTTCTCAATTCACAAGGACGCTCTGGGCAAAATCGTAGAAGAACCCTGGCAGGTTTTTGATATTGTTTATTATGAGGGCGGCTATGACGAAGTTTTTGACAAATATTTTTCGCTCACTCCCATGCCCGAAGCAAGGAACCGCTGCATGAGCGGCTACACCTCATGGTATAACTATTTTCAGAAAATCGATGAGGGAATCATTCTGCGTGACCTTAACGGTCTTGACAGAGTAAAAGATGAGGTTTCAATCTTTCAGATTGATGACGGATATGAAAGCTTCGTCGGAGACTGGCTTGTTCCCGACCCAAAAAAATTCCCTCACGGAATGAAATACATTGCCGATAAAATCCATGACAAGGGCTACAATGCGGGCATATGGCTCGCTCCGTTCAGCTGTCAGAGGGCTTCGCAAACTGCGAAGCTTCATCCCGACTGGCTTATCAAAGAAAATGGAAAGCCCATGCTCGGCTGTTTGGGCTGGGGCGGCGCTTACACGCTCGATATCTATAATCCCGAAGCAAGAGCATACATCAAGAAATTCTTTGATGTTGTTCTCAACGAATGGGGTTACGACATGGTTAAGCTCGACTTTCTCTACAGCGAATGCATGATTCCGAGAGCGGGAAAATGCAGGGGCGAAATAATGCACGACGCCATGCTTCTGCTCAGAGAATGCGTCGGCGACAAGCTTATTCTCGGTTGCGGCGTTCCCTTGGGCTCGGCTCTCGGAATTGTTGACGCCTGCCGCATAAGCTGCGATGTTGACCTTGATTATTGCGGCAAAATATATAACAAAGTGAATGTTTCAAATGAGGTTCCGAGCGCTCAGAACGCAATAACAAATTCCGTTTTCCGCCGTCACCTCAACGGCAGGGCATTCATGAACGACCCCGATGTTTTCTTCCTCAGAAACGACAATCTCAAATTCAACGATGAGCAAAAGGTTCTTCTTGCCGAAATAAACAATCTTTGCGGTAATGTGCTTTTCGTTTCGGATAACGCAGGCGCATATGATGAAACTCAGACCGAAAGGCTGAAAAAATATCTCAGAAAGACCGACAAAAAGATTCTTGACGCCGAATATCTTGACAGAGATGTTATCAAAATCAAGACAGAGCAGGGCGGAGAAATCTGCAATTTCGTTTTCAACATCAAAAAAGGTATTATTATGAATAATAATATTAAATAAACAAAAGAAAGAAGGAACCAAAAATGAATTTATTAAAAGACAAGGTTGCAATTGTAACCGGCGGAACCAGAGGAATAGGCTATTCCATAGTCAAGAAGTTTCTTGACAACGGCGCAAAAGTTGCACTTTTCGGCTCAAGACAGGAAACGGTTGACAAGGCTCTTGCAAGCCTCAAGGCTGACAATGCTGATTATCCGGTTATCGGCCTTTGCCCCGACCTCAAAAGCATTGATGAGGTTACAAAAGCAATTGAAGCTGTCAAGGCAGAATTCGGCAGAATTGACATTCTTGCCAACAATGCGGGTATTTCTGCAAGGGATTCCTTCTATGAATACTCCCCCGAAGCATTTGAAAACATTATGGATATAAATGTTAAAGCGGTTTTCAACTGCACAAGAGCAGTAGCTCCGATAATGAAAGCTCAAGGCGGCGGCTCAATCATCAACACAAGCTCAATGGTCAGCATTTACGGTCAGGCGGCAGGTGTCGGATATCCCACATCAAAATTTGCGGTTAACGGACTTACAAAATCCCTCGCAAGAGAGCTTGGCAAAGATAACATCAGAGTTAATGCCGTTGCTCCCGGCGTAACAAGAACCGACATGGTTGCAGCTCTTCCCCCGGAGATGGTTGCAAGGATTTCAGCGGGAATCCCTCTCGGCAGAGTCGGTGAACCCGAAGAAGTAGCCGATTGTTTCGTATTCCTTGCAAGCGATATGGCAAGCTATGTAACCGGAGAAATTCTCTCGGTTGACGGAGCAACTCAGGTCTGATAAATAAATTTCAACACGGACGGCTGCCGATTTCAGGCATTCGTCCGTCTTTTTATGTTCATACCGCAAAAATGAAATTAAGTGCAAGAGTTCCTATTACACCGGGCAGACCGAGCAACGCCGCCGTTCCGATTGTATACCAATTAATGGCAACCGTCACTCCCGTCGCAAGCCCCGCAAGGTTGACGGCGAACATTGCCGCTATCCCCTGGAGCGCCGAAAGTGCAAGGCTCGACGCCCCTTTTTCGCTTTTCACCGTCCACCAAAGCACGCTCACGGCGCTGACTGCCGCCGCCGAAATAAACCAGCCGTTCATCAGATAACCTCCTTGCCGAAAACCGATATTTCGGCGCATTCGATTCCGTTCTGCTTCGCCTGCTTGATGAGATATCTGTAGAGCGCTCTGAGCGACTGAATCTCATAGATTATCGAATCAATCAAGTCTTCATTGCTCTCATTTTCAAATCGTGCATAGGCATTCTGAAGCTTAACCGAGGTTTCTCTGATCTGTTGCAAAATTCCGTCCTGAACAGCGGGCGCAGGCTTTTTTATCCTTTCATAATAAAAAATCTTAGCCGAATCCAAAAATTTTTCCATATTTTCCGTCCTCCCGTAAATATTCTATAGAAATTGTTGGACAAATATGATAGAATAATACAGATTAAATACAATTCCATGGCTTTGGAGGAAAAAATAATGAAATTATATCCCATAAAACTGCTCCCCTATGTTTCAGAAACGATTTGGGGCGGCAGAAAGCTGATTGAAGAATACGGAGTTAAAACAGAAAAGAAGAACGCCGCTGAGGGCTGGATGCTCTCCTGCCATGAGGCGGGAGCAAGCACGGCGGCAAACGGAGAATTTGCAGGAATGCCCCTCCCCGAAATTGTTTCAAAGCATCCCGAAATTTGCGGAAAGAACGCCGAAAAATTCGACGACTTTCCTATTCTCATAAAATTCATTGACGCAAGAGACGACCTTTCCGTTCAGGTTCATCCCACAAAGGAATACTGCGAAAAAACGGGCAGAGGTCAGAGCAAGACCGAGTGCTGGTATATCATTGACTGCGATGAGGATGCAAGACTTCTGCTCGGCTTTAAGGACAAGATAACACCCGAGCAGTTCAAGGCGGCAATCGAGAGCAACACTCTGACGGATTATGTCAGCTCCGTCAAGGTTAAAAAGGGCGATTTCTTCTTCATTGAGTCGGGAACTCTCCACGCTATCTGTAAAGGTATATTACTTGCGGAAGTGCAGGAAAGCTCCAATACAACCTACAGAATTTATGACTATAACCGCCTCGGAAACGACGGAAAACCAAGGGAATTGCATGTTGCGGACGCAGTTGAGGTCACAAAGCTTGAAAAATACTCTCAGCCCTATTTTTGTAAAGGCAGTTCACTTGACACGCCTGAAAGAAAGCTTCTTGCAGATTGCCCGCTTTTCAAGGTCTGGAAGCTTGAAATGGACGGAGAATTCAGCGAAAAAGCGGACGAAAGCTCCTTTGTTTCCCTGCTTGTCATGGACGGAAACGGCTCTCTTGACTGCTGCGGCGAGACCTTGACGCTCAAAAAGGGCGACAGCATTTTCATCCCTGCGGGTGCGGGAGAATACAAGCTTTCGGGTAAGCTTGAAATTATTGAAACAAGAATTTAAGGATTTAATATGTCAGTTGTCAGTATTCAGAATTTGAAAAAGGATTTCGGCGGTAAGGTGCTGTTTGAAAACATTTCGTTTGATGTCAATCCCGGCGACAGAGTCGGGCTTATCGGCGCAAACGGAACGGGCAAAACAACGCTTTTCAAAATCATAACCGGCGAAACCGAAGCGAGCGACGGCGGCGCATTTGTCGGCAAAAACATCAAGGTCGGCTATCTTGAACAGCACGCCTGCCAAGGCTCTGTCAGAATGGTTTATGACGAAGCTTTAAGCATTTTTCAGCCTCTCATGGAGACGGAAAAACAGCTTGAAGAAATCGCCTGCGCTCTCGAAAACGGAAGCGGCGACAGAGACGGACTTATCGAGATGCAAAACCGCCTTAACGAGCAGTTTCAGGCTTCGGAGGGTCTGACCTACCGCAGCCGAACCCGTTCCGCCCTGCTCGGTCTCGGTTTTTCCGAAAACGATTTTTCGCTGACCTGCGATAAGCTCAGCGGCGGTCAGCGGTCAAAGCTGAGCATGTGCAAGCTGCTTCTGAGCGGATCCGACCTGCTTCTGCTTGATGAGCCGACAAACCATCTTGACATTGCGGGAACGGAATGGCTTGAAAGCTTTCTTTCGGGCTTCAAAGGCACAATTATCGTTATTTCCCATGACCGATATTTTCTCGACAGAGTAACCAACAAAACCGTTGAAATATCGGGGCGCAAAAGCCATTGGTCAAAAGGAAATTATTCGGCTTATCTGAAGCTTAAAGAGGAACGCCTTGAGAGCGAACGCCGCCAATATGAAAATCAGATTGCCGAAATCAAACGCATTGAGGGCATCATTGAACAGCAGCGTTCTTTTGCAAGAGAGCGCAATTTCATAACAGCCGAAAGCAAGCGCAAGATGCTCGAAAAGAAAAAAGCAGAGCTTGTAGTTCCCGACCCGCCGCTTTCAAAAATGAGAATGAAATTCACTCCCGAGTGCGAAACGGGCAATGATGTGCTTTTCGTAAAAGGTCTTTCAAAATCGTTCGCCGAAAAACGCCTTTTCAGTTCGGCAGATATGGAAGTATATAAAAATGAGCGTGTTTTCGTCCTCGGCTCAAACGGTTGCGGCAAAACAACGCTTCTACGCATTCTGACCCGTCAGCAGAGAGCCGATGACGGCAGCTTTTCATTCGGCACAAATGTCAAAATCGGCTATTTTGATCAAAGCCTTGAAAGCCTCAGAGGCGGAAAAACCGTTATTGATGAGATCTGGGACGAGCACCGTTCTTTCAACGAAACCACCGTCAGAAGCTACCTTGCGCTGTTTCTTTTCAGGGGCGACGATGTTTTCAAAAATGTTGACAGCCTGAGCGGCGGAGAAAAAGCCAAGCTCTGCCTGCTGAAACTCATGCTTTCGGGCGCAAATGTGCTTCTGCTCGATGAGCCGACAAATCACCTTGACATTCCGTCAAGAGAGGTGCTTGAAGCGGCTCTTTCAGACTTTGACGGCACGATTATTGCCGTTTCGCATGACAGATATTTTATCAATAAGCTTTCAACCAAAATTTATCGCATGACCCCTGACGGCTTTGAAAAATTCGACGGAGACTATAACGACTACGCACAGTTTGCTCTTGCGCAGGCAAAGGAAAAGCCCAAAAAGGCGGAACAAAAGGTTAATTTATATAAGCTTCGCAAGGAGCGTGAAAGCGAAATCAACCGCCTGAAAGGCAAAATCAGCCGCACCGAAGCTGAAATCGAACGGCTCGACAGCGAGATTGCCGAGCTGAACGGAATGCTTTCAACGCCCGAGGTCTCGGCGGACTACGAAAAGGTTATCGCCCTGACAAAAGAGCTTGAGGAGCTGACCGATAAACAGCTTGAAATCATGGACGAATGGGAACAGATGAATTCACGGCTCGCAGAGCTAAATGAACAGGAGATATAAAATGACACATGACCGCATGTTCAAGGGCGCAAAATGGATAGAATGCGCCGCTTCTTCGGAAGCACCGATTTTCAAAAAAACTTTCAATGCCGAAAAAGGCGAAAAGGCTCGGATTATCATCTGCGGTCTCGGCTTTTTCAAGCTTTTCATTAACGGCAAAAAGGTCAGCGACGATCTTCTTGTTCCGAACGCCACGGATTATTCGGAGCGTGACCTGACCAAGCTTTATTATAAAATCACCGATAAGCTCAGCCACAGAATATATTGCATGGAATATGACATTTCGGATTATTTGATTCATGGCGAAAACACTCTTGCCGTCATGCTCGGCAACGGCTATTATAACCAGCATTCCCGCCATGCCGAGGGCGGCGTCGTTTTCGGAACGCCAAAGCTCTGTTATATAATTGAAAAGGAGAGCGGAGCCGTTCTCTGCGACGCTTCAACGCTTTCTCACACGGGCTTTATAACCGAAAATAATCTTTACAACGGCGAAAAGCATGATTACACGCTCTGCCCCACGAGCGGCGATTTTGCCGAAAGCCGTGAAATTCCCGCTCCCGAGAGCGAATTTTATATTCAGACCTCCCCTGCCGACAAGGTTATCCGCTCGATTGAACCGAAGCTTATCGGCACGGTTGACGGCGCAGACCTTTATGACGCAGGCGAAAACACGGTTGGCTACGCCGTATTCAAAAGCGGTGAAAAAGGGAACAAAATCACCGTTAATTATGCCGAAGTGCTTGACAGCTCACCGAAAAAATACGGCATACATTTTGAAGACGGCTATCAGCAGGATGAATTCATCTGCGGCGGCGAGGAAGCGGAATATATTCCGCATTTCACATGGCACGGCTTCAGATATTTCAAGGTAAAAGGTGCAAAGCCGCTCAGAGTTGATGTCGTTCATTCCGACTGCCCCGTCACCTCATCGTTTGAATGTGACAATTCGGTTCTGAACTGGCTTTATTCCGCCTACATCAGAACTCAGCTTTGCAACATGCACAGCGGCGTTCCCTCCGACTGCCCTCACAGAGAGCGGCTCGGCTACACGGGCGACGGTCAGCTTTGCTGCGAAGCGGCGATGATGATGCTTGACAGCCGTGAATTTTATCGCAAATGGCTCTATGATATTTCAGACTGCCAATGCAAAGTCAGTGGCCATATTCAACACACGGCACCGCTCATGGGCGGCGGCGGAGGCCCGTCGGGCTGGGGCGGCGCAATCGTTGAAGTGCCGATGAAATTCTACAAGACCTACGGCGACAAAGACCTGCTTAATGAATTTTTTCCAAAAATGCTCCGCTTCCTTGATTATCTTGAAAGCAGAAGCGAAAACGGGCTTGTCTGCCGTGAGGAGGAGGGCGGCTGGTGCCTCGGCGACTGGTGCACTCCCGACGAAATAAAAATCCCCGAATCCTATGTCAACACCTGCCTTTATGTCAGATTCATGCAGCAAACTCTTGAAGCCGCCGAAATTCTCGGCAGGCAGAGCGAAGCCGCTCATCTTAACGAGAGAATTGAAAGAGTTAAAAAGGCAATTGATGTTGCCTATTTCAGCCCGTTCAGCCACACCTATATCGGCGACATTCAGGGCGCATCCTGCCTTGCGCTGAGAATAGGTCTCGGCGACGAAAAAACGCTGAAGGTCATAACGGAAAAATATAAAAAACTCGGCACCTTCGACACGGGAATCATCGCCACCGAAGCGCTCATCGGCGTGCTGTTTGAAAACGGCGAGGATCAGCTTGCCTTTGACCTGCTTTCAAACGAGGGCGAAAACTCATTCGGCAAAGAGGCGGCAAGCGGAGCAACAACGATTTGGGAATACTGGTCGGGAATTGAATCTCAGAATCATCCGATGTTCGGCGCCGCAACAAAATATCTGTTTATGTATCTTCTCGGCATCCGTCAGCCCGAGGGCGAAGCAGGCTATAAAAAAGCCGTTATTTCTCCCCGCTTCGTTGACGGACTTAACAGTGCAAAGGGTCACATCACAACCGAAAACGGCATAATCTCGGTTGAATATGTCAAAGATGAAAAAAGTGCAACCGTTAAGGTCTTTGCCGACCCGAGAATAGAAGCCGTGTTTGAACATAACGGAATCAAAGCTCCGTTCAGCGGAGAAAAAGTATTTAATATTGAGATTTAACGAGGTTACTCTATGGCGGAAATAAAAAGCTATAAGCCCGAACACCGTGAAGCCGTTCGGCAAATTTGCCTTGAAACAGGTCCGAATTCAGCGCTGACCGACCCGAAAATGAGGGAATATATCCTTTCGGCATATTGCGATTATTATATTGAAAACGAGCCGCAGAACGCCTTTGTTCTGACCGATGACAGCGACAGGGCACAGGGCTATATCCTCTGCGCCGAGAATTATAAAGCATATTCAAAGGCATTCCGCCCTTATCTGAAAAAAATACTCAAAACGGGATTCGTCAACTGCTCCGAAGCATTCGGGGAATATCTCGCCTACGCCGCTTATTCAAAGAAATATCCCTCACATCTTCACATTGACCTTAACAGCGGATTCAGAGGCGGCGGAAACGGCTCAAAAATGATACAAATGCTTCTCGAAAAGCTGAAATCCAAAGGCTCGAAAGGCGTTATGCTGATAGTCGGCACGGGAAATGTTAAGGCAATCAATTTTTATAAGAAAAACGGCTTTAAGGTGCTGCGCCGAATCGGCGAAGGCACGGCAATGGCAAAGGAGCTGAATTAATGAGATACGGAGTTATCGGAACAGGCTGGATTGCAAAAGCGTTCATTGACGGCGCAAGACTGCTGACAAACGCCGAATTCTGCGCTGTTTATTCAAGAACGGAAGAAAGCGGCGGCAAATTTGCGGCCGAAAACGGAATACCCAAGGTTTTCACCGACCTTGAAGAATTTGTCAACGGCGATTTTGAAGCGGTTTATATTGCAAGCCCCAACGCTCTGCATTATCCGCAGTCAAAGCTTATGCTTGAAAGCGGTAAGCATGTTATCTGTGAAAAGCCGATAACCGTTGAGCCGTCTGAGCTTGAGGAGCTTCAGACGCTTGCCGCCGAAAAGGGGCTTATCTATATTGAAGCCATCATGCACATGTTCAACCCCGCAAGACAGCTTCTCAAAGATGCGGTTTCAAAAATCGGCAGAATTGCAAGCGCACGCTTTGATTTTTCACAGCTTTCTTCAAATTATCCCGCCTACCTTGCGGGAGAGCTTCAGAATATATTCAATCCTGCACTTGCAACGGGCTGTCTGATGGATTTGGGTATCTACTGCGTTTATCCCGCACTTGACCTTTTCGGAATGCCCGAAAAAATAACCGCCTGCGCCGATTTCATGGCAAGCGGAGCTGACGGCGGCGGAAACGCCTCGTTCATTTATCCCGATAAAACAGTCACATTGACATATTCAAAGCTCGGTCAGAGCAGGCTCGGTTCCGAGATAATGGGCGATAACGGCACGGTTTTCACCGAATCGATATCCAAGCTTGTCAACCTGAAACTCTCCGATAATGACGGCAATATCACCGAAATCATCGGCGATGTTCCCAAGGATCGGCTCATGGGCTATGAGGCACAGAAATTTGAAGCTTTCATTGCCGACCCCTCCGACCCGCTATATGCGGAAGCCAAAGAAAAAGCCCTGCAGGTCAGCAGGGTTATGAAGCAAATCCGTGAAATCGCAGGAATAAGTTTTAAATAGGCAAAAATATATCCGTCTCATCCGACCGATTCGGAATGAGACGGGTTTTTTATTTCTTTATTCCAAAGAACGAACCGACAGGGTCCTCAAAAAGCGGAATTTTCGGCTGAACAAATGTCAGAATCACAAAAGCAAGCGCAATGAGACACAGAATAACAACAGCAATCACATTCAAAGCACTCGGAACGGATTTTCGGCTCATAATTCGGGTTTCAAGAAGATACGCCGCCGCATCAGCCACCAGGAAGGTTAATATATTAAACCAACCCGGTGCATTTCCGAAAGCACCGACGCAGGTGTAATACAGCACGGGAATCAGCACAAGCCCGAGACTTATTCCCGCAAGCTTTGAAGCCCCGAAGTTTTCATATTTTCTGCCGATAAAAAGGTATTCAATGAATGCAAAAACAAACATCGGGAAAAACAGCAGTTTCATGTGCTCCCATGTTGATTCATTCACCGCCGCAAACGGTGCGGCAATGACACTTTGATTGCTCCAACCATAGACAAAATGGAGAAGCGTTCCCGCCGTTGCCGTAAAAATAAAACCCGCAGCCTGCCAACGCTTTAACTGTTTGCTCAAACCCTCTACCTCCGTTAATCATCACTTCAAACATAAGTATATTCAATACAGATTTTTATATTACCGCTAAGACTCGTAAAAAGCATTTGACAAATCGGTTTTTTAGTGTTAGTATTAGCTAAAATAACGAAAGGTAATTATATATGTTCACAAAGAGGAATGAACTCAACAGAGCTATGGAATCTATGCGCAGATCGCATGGATTAATTTTGCTGTGTTCATTTTCGGTGTAAGATATATTACTGTATTCACAAACCCGTTGATGGACTTTTTCATCAGCGGGTTATTTTTTTCAGGAGGAAAAACGATGAAATTAGTATTCATATTCGGTGACGCCGCAGTTGGAAAGATGACGGTTGGTCAAGAGCTGACTAAAATAACCGATTTGCGATTATTCCACAACCACATGAGCATTGAACCCGTGCTTGAAATTTTCGGAGAGTTTAACGGTAACGCCGTTAAGAGATTCAGAGAAATTGTGTTTGAAGAATTTGCAAAAACCGATAAATACGGCTTAATTTTCACTTTCATGTGGGCGTTTGACTGCAAGGAAGATTGGGACTATATTGAACATGTCAAAAACATATTCAAGCCTTACGGCACCGAATTTTACTATGTTGAGCTTATTGCTCCGCAAAGTATAAGGCTTGAGCGTAATGTCTCTGAAAACAGGCTTAAAAATAAGCCGTCAAAAAGAGATATTGATTGGTCAAATAAAAGACTGATTGACGACGACAACAAACATCGTCTTGTCAGCTTTGAGGGGGAAATACCGTTCAGCAACTATTTAAGAATCGATAACTCAGATTTATCCGCAAAAGAAGCCGCAAGGATTATCAAAGACGCAATCGATAAAAATAGATTCTGAATATCAAGAAAAATTATTATCCGTTTACTAAAATAGTGTTGAAAGGAGGCCAAGCATGAATCAGGTTGACAGCTTGCAGAAAGGCATTGACTACATAGAGAATAATTTAGCAGGTGAAATTGACAATGTTAAATTGCAGTCTATCACCTCTATGAATGTTGTTCAGTTTCAAAAAACATTTCTCGGAATAACAGGTTACACGGTTGGCGAATACATTAGAAATCGCCGTTTAACCGTTTCCGCTTTTGAACTGATTAACAGCAAAAGCTCTGTTCTTGATATTGCTCTGAAATACGGATATGACAGCAGTGAAGGGTTTTCAAGAGCGTTCAGGGAATTTCACGGAGTCAATCCGAATGAGGTCAAAAAAGGCAAAACAAATTTTAATCTTTTTAACAAAATCACACTTGAAATCAAAGTAAACGGAGGAAGCAAAATGAAATTTGAAATAGTTGAATTGGAAAGCCGTGATTTCATCGGCATTAAAACAGTCGCAGCAGGCAATATGAACAAAGATATTGACACACGGTGGGATAATGACGATGAAGCATGGAAGTCAACAAGGAAACAGCAGAATAATTTGGTGACGGATGATCATATCCGGTATGAAATCTATAAAAAGGTTAATGAATCAAAATATTTTCACTATATTTGCACAAAGTGCAGCAATATTCCTGATGACTGTGAAAAAGTACAATTTAACGGTGGATTGTTTGCCAAGATAACAACCGAAAAATGCAAATATCCAACAATACAGTTAAAAGAAGTTTACTATTCCTCACTGATTGACAATCAGTGGCTGTCAGATGCCGGTTATCAATTAGACGATAGTCGAAACCAGCTTTATGTTACAAACTGGACTATGATTAACAGAGAGGAAAGATATATAGAAATCTATCTTCCGATTTCAAAATCAGAATAAACCGAATACTCAATCGAGTTATAGGCTACCTATCGCACCGCCGTGCATACCATTCGGTAAACGGCGGTGCAATTATTTAAGGGGTAGTCTGTGTGTTCGTCCGCCATTTATTTGCACAAAGTTGTTGATATATAACGATTTTTTGTAGGGAACGCCGTCCTCGGCGTTCCGTCATTTTTTTTGCTTTTCACGGACAGCCGCAAGGGTTGTCCCTACGGATATTTTTCAATTTGTAGTGGATGATGCACACATCGTCCAAATGCAGAGTTAACGGATTTTGAAGGAGTCAAGGTAGGGCGGGGGCTCGCTCCAGCCGTTTTGGATTTATTAAGAATATATCATTTATAGAAAAATTCAACAAATTATTCGCCCATGGCGAATTGGTTCGTCGGGGACGCCGAACCCTACGGATTTTACCGTTAGCAATTCATATTTCCCGGAACGCTGAGGACAGCGTTCCCTACGAGAAAATCGTACTGATATCAGGCGCTTTCAAGCAAAAACCGTAGGGGACGGGTTGCCCGTCCCGCATAAACCGTTTCAACGGATTTTAAAAATTTGTGCGTTTTCAAGCGGGAGAACGCAGTTCTCCCCTACGGTGTTGCCGATGATTTCTGCTGTTTTATCGAAAAAACTACACTTATCTGTTTGGGCTCCTTTGGCAAAGGAGCTGCC